>VGTA01000007.1 GCA_016874875.1 Deltaproteobacteria bacterium
GCGGGGATGGTCACCTCGTCCCGCCACCCCGTGAGGCGCGCCGCCCCGTCGCCGCCCCACGCGATCGGCACCGTGACGGGGGCGCTGAGGTCGGCGTGGGGGCGCGCCACGTCGACGTTGACCTGCGCGGCGGAGGAGCCCTCCCACAGCACGGGGCGGGCGAAGGAGGGGCGCGGGGGCGGCGCGGTCGCCACCTGGTCGGGCGCCCACGGCGACAGCGCCGACGACGGCACCGTCACGAGCGGCCCGCCGTCGCGCGACCACTTGAGCTCGAGGACCGCCCCCCCCGTCCGCTCATAGAACTCCACGGTGATGGGCAGACTCTGCCCCGCCGCGAGCCCGAGGGGGCGCGCGTAATAGGTGGTGGGGCCCTGGTCGCGCCACTGGTTGATGAGCGCCTCGCCGTCCACGAACAGCCGGCAGCCGTCATCGCAGCGCAGCGCGAGCGTGTAGAGCCCCTCGGCGTCCGCCACCAGCCAGCCGCGCCAGCGCACCTGGAAGTTGTCGCTCACGAACCCGTCGAGCGGCGCGGCGGCCCACTGGAACTCGAGGGTGGGGTCGAGGCGCACGGTGGGCGCGTCTTGGAAGTTGCGCGCGGGGAAGTACTCGCCGCGGAGTCCCTGCGCGGCGGCGCCGCTGGGGGCGAGGGGCAGGGCGCAGAGGAGGGCACAGAGGAGGGCGCAGAGGAGGGCGCAGAGGCGAGCGCCGTGCGGTGAGGGACTCGTCGAGTGGCTCATGGGCGTGTCCTGCGAGGGGGCGCGCGAGGCGGCGCGCCCACAGAGCGCCCACAGAGTGCCCCCTGCCGCCCGCCCGGTCAAGGCGCGCGCCCGGCGGCGACGGCGGCGCTTGATTTTTTCGCCTAGATTCCTTAACACAGCCTCCGCGCCCCTCGCGGGCGGGCATTTAGGAGCAGGACGCATGACGCTAGAGTGGCTCGATGTCCTCCAGGTGGGCTCAGTGGTGCTCGGGACGCTCCTAGGCGGCCCCCTGATCGCCTCCGCGGAGGCGCCGCGGCGCGCGCGGGGCTTTGTGTGCGTGGCGGCGGGGAGCACCTGCTCCCTGCTCGCGCAGCTCACCGCCGGCCTCTACATCCTCGCCGCCTCCAACCTGCTGTGGGTGCTGATGTCGCTCAAGGGCGCCTACGTCAACCTCCCCGAGGAGCGCCGCCCGCGCTGGGCGCGCCGCGCGGCGGCGGCGCTGCGCCGCGCGGCGGCTCGGGCGCGCCGCTTCACCCACCGCGCCCCCCGCCGCCCCCTCCGCCGCGCCGCGCCCTAAACCGCGCCGGTCGCCCGCAGGCGCGCCCACTCCTCGTTGAGCGCCTCCTCCGCCACGCTGCCCGCCGACAGCACCCGCAGGCGGGAGTCCGCGAGGGTGACCACGGTCACGCTCGGCGCCTCCACGGCCACGGTCAAGGGCGGCTCGCCGGGGGAGGGGGCGAGGGCGGGGAGCTCAAAGCCGTAGGCGCGCACGTCGCTGAGGGTGCGCGGCGACGGCTCGCCCGTGGGGTTGGCGGAGGAGACGAGCAGGGGGCGCCCAAAGGAGAGCAGCAGCGCCGCCGCCGGCCCCTCGTCCACGAGCCCCACCCCCACCATCCCGAGGCCGTGGTGGGCGAAACGAGACACGCCGGGGGGGGAGGGGATGCTCACGGTGAGGTAGGGGCGGAAGCGCGGCAGGAGCTGCAGCAGCGGCGAGCTGATCTGCGCCGCCGCCGCCGCGTCGAGGGAGGGCAGGATGAGCGCGAGCGGGCGCCCCGGCTGGCGTCGCTTGAGGGCGTTGACGCGCTGCACCGCCTCGTCGTTGTAGGGGTTGCAGCTCAAGACGATGCGCCCGTTGAGGCGAAACATGACCACGGCGCCCTCGTGGAGGAGCGCGAGGGCGTCGGTGTGGGAGAGGTCGTGGGGGATTGCCATAGGAGAGGCTCGCTGATAAGAGGTGACGCCCCGACGAGGGGGCCTAAGAGAGTGAGGTGCGGAGTGGGCCCAGGCGATGACCGAGGCGATGAGCGAGATCAGGTTCGAGATCAGGTGCGGGCGCCCGAGAGCGCGCCCGGGAGCGAGGCTGAGAGCGCGCCCGAGAGCGCGCCCGAGAGCGCGCCCGAGAGCGCTTCTGGGAGCGCGCCCGAGAGCGAGTTTGAGCGCACCCTAGAGCGCAGCCTAGAGCGCGCCCTAGAGGGCCTCGCCGACGAGCTGGCCGCGGGGGACCCCGACCGACGCCGCGCCGCGGGAGGCGTGCTCCTCAGCGCCTTGCGCGCCCACGCGGAGCGCAGCGAAAACGGATGTGTACTAAAGCACATCGCGCAGGGCTCTGCAACCCTGCGCGCGCTCACGGCGTGGGCGCTCAGACACCTCCCCGACGAGGGTTATTCCGCCCTCTTGATGGCGCTGCTCAACGCCCCTGAGCGCCTCGCTGAACGCCTCGCGCTGCCCGAGGCGCTCCTGACGCGGGCGCTGCGCGCGACGGCGCCCAAGGCGCGGCAGGCGGCGGCGCGGGCGCTGAGCGCACACCCAGCGGCGCTGTGGAGCCCCGCGCTCTGCGAGGCGACGCTGGGCGCGCTGGCGGCAGAGGAGGCGCATTTCGTGCGCGCCTCGCTCCTCCTCGCGCTCGGCCGCTGCCCCGACCCGCGGGCGCGCGCCGCGCTGCGCGACTACGCGCCGCGCGGCCCCCGCGAGGCCGACGCCCTCGCCCTCGCGCGCGCCGCCGCGCCCGTCGCGCCCGCCGCGCCGCTCAATGAGCTCCCGCTCAACGAGCTCCCGCTCAACGAGCTCCCGCTCAACGACCTCACCCTCAGCGCCACGCACGTCACGCTCCTCACCGCCCCGGGACTCGAGGCCCCCCTCGCCGAGGAGCTCACCGAGGCGGGGTGGGGGGACGTGGCGCTGGTGGCGCCCCTGAGCGGCCTCGTGCGCGCCGTGGGGGGACGTGGGGCTGGTGGCGCCCCTGAGCGGCCTCGTGCGCGCCGCCCCCCCCGTCGCGCTGCGCCCCCTCCGCGCGGCGCGGCCGGCGGCGCTCCCGCGGTGCGCGCGCGCCCTGTGCGCCCCCCTCGCGCGGGCTGCGCTCTCGCCCTCCGGGAGCGCGCACGAGCGCGCCCTCGCGCTGCTCGCGGCGTGGGGGGCGAGCGAGGAGGGGGCGGGCGGGGCGGGGGGCGGGCTGGCGGGGGAGGTCCGCTACCGCGCCGCCTCGCCCGCCCACGACCCGCGCCAGCGCCGCGCCTTCGCCCGCGCGGCGCGCGAGGCGGCGGAGGCGCGGGGGCTGGGGTGGCGTGAGGCGCCGAGCGACTACAACGCGCAGCTCCTCCCCCACGCCCCCGCCGGCGGACCAGAGGGCTGGCTCCTGCTCACCCTCGAGGCGCTCGGCGCCGCCCCCGCGAGCTACAGGCGGCGGGACGTGGGGGCGTCGATGTCGCGCGAGGTGGCCAGCGCCGTGGCGCGCTGGGCGCGGCGGGAGGCGGCGCGGGGGGGCGCGCGCGACGAGGGCCCCTACACGCTGCTCGACCCCACCTGCGGCAGCGGCACCCTCCTCTATGAGCGCGCGCTGCTCGGGCTGCCCGCCGGGGGCGTGGCGCGCGGGGTGGACGTGAGCGCGGTCGCCCTGCGCGCCGCCCAGGAGAATCTCGCCGCCCTGCGCGCGCTGCCGGAGGGCGCCGCCCTCCCCCCCGTCACGCTCCACGCCGCCGACAGCCGCGAGGCGCACGCGTGGGTGCCGTTTGACGAGGCGCTCATGAATCTGCCCTTCGGCGGGCGCGTGAGCGACGCGCGCGGAGCGCGCGGGGCGCGCGAGGCGCTCGCGGGGCTCTACGGCGACCTCCTCGCGCGCGCCGCGGAGCACGCGCGCCCCGGCGCGCTGCTGGTGGCCTACTCCACCCAGCGCCAGCTCCTCGCCACCGCCTCCGCCGCCGCCGGCTGGCGCGCGGCGCGCGCCGAGCGCCTGCTGGCGGGAGGGCTGTGGGTGGAGCTCTGGGCGCTGAGGAGGCGCTGAGGAGGCGCTGAGGAGGCGCTGAGGGGGCGCTGAGGGGGCGCTGAGAGGGCGCTGAGGGGGCGCTCCGGGGGCGCGGGCGCTCAGGGGCGCGGACTCCGCGCCCGGCGGGTCACTGCTGCGTGACGCTGAGGGCGTAGGTGTTGTTGGCGCCGGCGTAGCCTCCGGGGGCGCGGGCGCTCAGGGGCGCGGACTCCGCGCCCGGCGGGTCACTGCTGCGTGACGCTGAGGGCGTAGGTGTTGTTGGCGCCGGCGTAGCCGTAGACCTGCAGGAAGTGGACGCCGCCCTGCGCGGCCATGTAGACGATCTCCTCGTTGTCGGTGGAGCTCACGCTCGAGTCGAGGATCGTGTCGCCGTCTGGGGCGTAGAGGCGCATGTCCACGTCGCCGCTCGCGTGCACGAAGGTGAGGCGGGCGGTGAGGGTCTTGCCCGCGCTCAGCTCCACGGCGTAGAAGTCTCCCTCGCCGCAGGTGTTGAGCTGCGCGCCCACGGCGCGCTCCGCGGGCGTCGCCTGCATGGGGGTGTTGTTGGGCTCAAGCGCGTCGGGGGTGCAGGTCACGCAGATGTTCTGCTCGCGGTCGCAGGAGCTGTTGGGGTTGGCGGCGAGGCAATCCTGCGAGGTCCGGCAGTAGCCCTCGGGGTAGCACTGCGCCGTCTCGCGGTTGCAGTCGGTCATGCAGTCGCTCGACTCGGCGCAGAGCTGCCCGGGGGGGGCGAGGTCCACGCGGAGGTCGTAGGTGTTGACGGTCTGGCCCACGCCGTAGACGCGGAGGTAGTAGAGGCCCGCGACGGCGTTGGGGAGCCCGAGCAGCTCGTTGTCGGAGGTGGACACGCGCGAGTAGAGCTCCTCGCCCGCCTCGTTGAGCAGCGTCATGTCGATGTCGCCCGCCGCGTCGGAGAAGGTGAGGGTGATGAGGGCGGGGCCGCCGGGGAGGCTCAAGGAGAACCAGTCCTCATCGCCGCAGATGTAGAGGCCGCGCGCCTCGATGGCGCCGCCCATCGCCGCGAGGGGCGTGGCGGCCGACTGCTGCTCGTTGGGCTCAAACATGTCCCGGCAGGCGTTGGGGATGCAGCGGTTGTTGTCGCTGCAGGTGCCGTCGGGGCACTGCGCATCGCTCAGGCACTGCACGCACGAGCGCGTCTCAGGCGAGCACACCGCCCCGCTCTCACAGTCGCCGTCGGCGAGGCAGCCCACGCAGGAGTTGGCGCTCGTGTCGCACACCCCCCCAAAGCAGTCCTCGCTGGTGAGGCACTGCACGCAGCGCCCCGAGGCGGCGTCGCACACCCCCCCAAAGCAGTCGTCGTTGGAGGCGCAGGGGGGCGGGGGGACGCAGACGCCGGCGGCGTTGCAGATGTCGCCCTCGGGGCACTGCGAGGAGCTCCTGCAGATGGCGGCGGGGAGGTCGGTGGACAGGTAGAGGGCGTAGCGGCCCGGCGCGGGGGCGGCGCCCTCGCCCAGCTCGTCCTCGCCGCCGTAGACGCTCAGGCGCACATAGACGCGGCGGTTGCCCTCGGCGGGGAGCGCCACGAGGCGCTCGTTGTCGCTGCTCGAGGCGCTGGTCACCGCCGGCGTCTCCTCGTCATCAAAGTAGAGCGCCGCGTCGATGTCGGCCTCCGCGTGATCAAAGGCCACGTCCACGCGCAGCGAGGAGCCGGCGGGGAGGTCGAGGGCGTACCAGTCCTCGTCGCGCTCGCAGAGCGTGAGGCCGGCGAGCGCCGCCGGGGCGAACGGGAGCGACGCCGCCGAGGCGCGCGCGTCGTTGCCCGCCGCGTCATAGGAGTCCGGCGCGCAGGACCACGCCGTGCACGTCCCCCCCGCGCACCCCTCGCCCGCCGCGCACGTCACGTCCTCACAGGCGCTCTCGTCCACACAGGAGAGGCCCACGGCGCCCACGAGGGCGCTGGCGTTGGCGCAGCCCCCCGCCGCCGCCGCGCGGATGGCGGCGGCCTCCGCGCCAGCGCAGCCGAGCTCGCAGCGCGCGGCGAGGGCGGCCTGCGCCTCAAAGCCGCAGCCCTCCGCGGGGGTGGGCTCGCAGCTCAACAGCGAGAGGCACTCCTGGAAGCACCGCCCCGCCTCGTCCATGGGCGGCACAAACCCGCCGCCCGTGGGGGGCGTGGCGCCCCCGCCGGGCGGCGGGGTGGCGCCCCCGCCCGGCGGCGTGGCGGCGCCCCCGCCCGGCGGCGTGGCGGCGCCCCCGCCCGGCGGCGTGGCGGCGCCCCCGCCCGGCGGCGTGGCGGCCCGGCGGCGTGGCGGCGCCCCCGGTGGGCGTGGCGGGCGTCTCGCCGTCATCGCAGGCGGGGAGGGCGGTGAGGGCGCTCGTGGCCAGCAGGGCGCTGAGGAGGGCGCTGAGGTGGGCGCTAGGGTGAGCGCCGGGGTGAGCGCTGAGGGGCGCGCGGCGTTGAGCGGCGCGCGGGGCGCGGGGCGCGGGGGTGGGCGCGTGGGGCAAGAGAGGGCTCCTTTGAGCGCGAGGGGAGGTAGACCGTTGAAGCGGGCAGCTCACTCAAACACCTCGCCGCGCAAATGTCTAGAGCCCCGCGGCGCCCCACCCCGCGAACGCAAACGCGCGCCGCCCAACGCCGCGCGCCCGAGCCCCGCGGCGCCCCACCCCGCGAACGCAAACGCGCGCCGCCCAACGCCGCGCGCCCCGCGAAAACAAACGCGCCCCGCGCCCGGGGGGGCGCGAGGCGCGAGGCGTGAGGCGCGAGGCGCGAGGCGCGCTCCCCTCAGGAGCGCTCCGCTCTCAGAGGCGCTCCGCTCTCAGAGGCACTTCGCGTAGAACTCCACCACGAGCTGGATGTTCAGCTCGGGGATGGGCGACGAGGTGGGCATCCCGGTGATGGTCGCCTCGCCCGAGGACGCGTCAAACGACATCCACTCAGGGCGGCTCAGGGCGAGCGAGGTGAGGGCGTTGGAGACGACCGTCAGCTCCACCTTCTGCTTGTTGGAGCGGTCGCGGAGGCTGATCTTGTCGTTCTCGCGCACGGAGAACGAGGCGATGTCCACCTTGCGGCCGTTCACGCAGATGTGCCCGTGGCTCACCAGCTGGCGCGCGGCGGGGATGGTGCGCGCGAAGCCGGCGCGGAACACCACGTTGTCGAGGCGGCGCTCGAGCAGCTCGATGATCTTGCCGCCCGTGGCGTCCTTGGAGGCGCGCGCGCGGGTCACGAGCAGGCGGAGCTGGCGCTCACCGAGCCCGTAGTTGTAGCGGATCTTCTGCTTCTCCTTGAGCTGACGGCCGTAGTCCGACTCGCGGCGGCGGCGCTTCTCGCTCTCGCCGTGCTCACCGGGGGGGGTCGGGCGGCGGTCCTTGCTCTTGCGAGTGAGACCGGGGAGGTCGACGCCGAGCGACCGGAGGCGCTTGACGCGGGGGCCACTGTAACGAGACATGTGGGACTCCTGAGGGTGGGCGCGGGGCGCGCTCAAGGGTGGAGGCGTTTACATCTCCGCGCGGGGGCAGGAGTGTAGCCGGAGTTGGGGGGCGTCGCCGCTCCGCGCGAGGCGGAGGGGGGCGAGGCGAGGCGTTGTACACGATCCGGCGGCCCCACGCAAGCGATTCCGCGCGCCCTCCCCCCCCTCAGCGCGCCGAGCCCACCAGCGCCCGCGAGAGCGCGCGCGCCGCGCGGCGCCCCCCGCGCCCCCACACCTCGTCCACCGCCGCCGCCCCCGCCCCGCGCGCCGCCGCCAGCGAGTTGAGGCGCCCGCGGACGCCCTCCGCGAGGCGCCCCTCCCCCTCGGCGGCGCGGGCGAGGGCGGCGGCGTCGAGCTGCTGGGCGGCGACGCGGCGCACGTCCCAGTGCACCTCCCCGAGGGGCGCCACCTCCGCCGACAGGCGCGCCGCCGCCGACGCGGAGGCGTTCTGCGCGCGCACCAGGTCCTTGTACTTGAGGTGCACCTCCGCCACGTCGCCGGGGCCTTCCACCCAGAGCGCGAGGGTGATGAAGTGCCGATCCCCGCCGTAGAAGGCCGGAATCACCACCTGCGCGCCCTCGTCGTCCTCGCCGCGGTCGGCGCGGATGCCGAGGCGCGCGCTCAGGCTGCGGTCCATGGCCACCTCGCGCGCCTTCACCGCCGCCGCCTGGCGCGTGCTGAGGGGGCGGCTGCCCACCACCTCGATCAGCTCCACCCCCTGCGCGAGCTTGACGCTCAGGCGCAGCAGGCGCGCCACCACGCGGGAGATGCGCTCAAACTCCTTGCGGACGAGGGCGCGCAGGGCGGGCTCAAAGGGCCCGCCCGCGTCCGCCGCCTCCCAGTAGCCGCCGTGGCCCGCCTCCGCCACCCGCCACAGCGCCCCCCCGAGGCGCGCGCGCCCCCCCCCGCCGCCCGCGTGGCGGTAGAGGACCGAGGTGAGCGCGCCGCTGGTGTTGAGGGCGTGCGCGGCGGCCTCGAGGGCCTCGCGCTCCTGGAGGCAGCCGGGGCCGCAGAGCAGGAGCGCCTCCTGCGCGCCTGGGGCGCGGTGCGGGTTGGCCGCCGCGGCCTCGAGCAGGTCGCCGGCGGCGCGCAGCCCCTCGGCGAGGGCTCCCCCCTCGCCTGGCGCGGCGCTAGGGAGCGCGATGAGCGCCTCGCGGAGCGCCTCTGGGCGGCGCGGCTCAAGGCGGATGGCGCCGCACACTACCCCCACCTCATCGACGGGACTCAGCTCCGCGAGCAGCGGCGTGAGCGCCGACACGAGGTCGAGCGCCCCGCGCCCCTCACCCCAGCTCGGGTCCACCACCGCAACCACGCTCAGCGGCGGGCGGCGCCACCCGTAGCGCTCGCTGCCCTTGAGGCCCACCTGCAGCAGCACGCGGCGGGGGCCCTGCGCGGCGGGGTGGCTCAGCGCCACGCTCAGCGCCACCCCCCCCTCGGCGGGAGGGTCGAGCGGCGGCGCCTGCAGGCCCGCCCAGGGCGCCTCGAGGGCGCTCGCCACGTCCTCCGGGAGCGCCGCGCGCTCGCTCTCGAGACTCAGGTCGCCCCCCACGTAGGTGTTCTCGAAGTAGCCCTGGCGCGGCCAAAAGGCGCGCGGGCGGGGGCCGTCGAGGGCGTCGCGGAGGGGCAGGTGGGCGGCGAGGGCGTCGCGCGAGTAGGGGGCGTCGTCGCGCGCGCTCGGCAGGTCGTCATCGTGGCGCTCGTGGCGCTCGTGGCGCTCGTGGCGCTCTTGGCGCTCTTGGCGCTCGTGGCGCTCGTGGCGCTTGGCGCCCTCAACGCGACCGTCGATGGAGAGCGTCTGGGGCGCGTGATCCTCTTCGCTCAGCGACTCCCCGCGCGTTGACATAAGACCGAGAATCATCCGCTGCGACCGGCTTTGATCGTTGCGCGTCCTCTCGGAGTCTGCGAGCGCGTTGCCGGCGACGGCGCCGATGAGCGCGTGGAGGTGGAGCGCGGCGGGCGGCGGCGGCGAGGGCGACGGCGAGGGCGAGGGCGAGGGCTCCGCGGCGCCCTTCTCCTTGGCCTTCTCGGGCGCCTCGGCCTCCTCCTCCTCTGGCTTCTCTTGGCTCCAGGAGAGCTGCAAGCGCGGGACCTCATCGAGAGGTGTGTCGAGGGTGGGCGCTCGGGCGGGCTCAGTCTCAGTCTCAGTCTCAGTCTCAGTCTCAGTCTCAGTCTCAGTCTCAGGCTCAGGCTCAAGCGCCGACTTCGGCGCAGGTGGGGGGGCGGGGGGCGCGCCGGGCGACGGTGACGGGCGCGCCTCGCCGGCGACCACGGCGGTCGGCGCCTCGCTGGCGCGCAGGTCTAGGCACCCGTGCGCGCCCACGAGCGCCGCCAGCGGCGCGCTCACGAGCGCGCGGCGCGCGCGCTCAAGCGTCCACATTCTGCGACTCCTGAGGCGCCTGCGCTCCCGCCGGCGCGGGCGCGCGGCGCGCGAGCAGCCACGCGACCCACCCCACCGCCGCCCACGCCGCGCCCGCCGCCAGCCCCACGCCGAGGGAGGCCTCGAGGAGGTCCACGGGGGCGCCGCTGAGGGCGCTCAGGTGGGCGGCGAGGGCGACGGCGGCGAGGAGGAGGGCGAGGCGCGCGGCGTGCGCGCGGCGGGGGGCGCGGGCGGGGCGCAGCAGCCCCCCCGCGCTGAGGAGCGCGAGGAGGGCGGCGAGGGCGTTGAGGGCGTAGGCGTAGGCCTTGGGGGCGCGCGGCGAGAAGCTCGCCGTGAGCGTGAGGGCGGGGGCGTCGGGGCGGAGCAGGTCGTAGCTGAAGCGCGCCTGCGCGGAGAGCTGGGGGAACTGTGGGTTGTGGACAGACGCGGCGTCCTCCTCAAGGCGCAGGGGGCCGCCGTGGGCGCGCAGGCGCCAGTCGCCCGAGAAGCGCAGCAGCCACGTGACGCCCGTGGTGTGCAGGTCGGAGCGCGGGGCCGTGAGCGCCGCCTCCCCCGCCTCGGCGGGCGGCGCGCTCGCGCGCTCGTAGATGAGCTCCACGCGCGACGCCTGGCGCTTGGGGATGGGCACGCTGATGTCGCCGCCCTCGTCCTGCGCGCGCACCGCCGCGCCGTTCACCCGCACCTCCTGCACCCGCGCCCCCTCGGGCAGCGTGAAGCGGGCGGCGAGGCGGTCTTGGTTCTCCACGTCGTAGGTCACCCGCTCGAGGCGCTGCCCGCTCAGGAGGAGGTCCGTCTCCACCACCAGGGCGCGGGCGCGCGCCGTGAGCGTCTCCACCACCTGGTGGCGCTTGAGGGCCACGCCGAGCGCCCACGGGCGCGTGAAGCGGTAGCCGTAGAGCAGCTCGCTCGAGCCGCGGAGGCGAATCGAGCGCGGCAGCTCCTCCACGGCCACCCGCCGCAGCGCGCTGGCGCGGTCGGGCTCGTCGGGCGTCACCTCGAGCCCCGCCTCCGCCGCCAGCCCCAGCTCCCCGCGCGTGAGCTCCGCGCCCTCCACCGCCAGCGTGGGCAGCGCCGCGCGCGCCGCGTCCCCCTGCACCAGCAGCTCCGTGTCCACGTTGAGCGTGAGGGCGCCCTCGAGGCGCCGCGTGAAGCGCACGAGGTAGCGCGCGCGCCCCTCGGCGTCACCCTCGGCGGCGGGGAGCAGCTCCACGCGGTTGAGACTCGGCCCCGTCACCTGCGGCTCCGCGCAGGCGCTCGGCAGACTCAGCGTCACCGCGTCCACGCGCCCGCTCTTGAGGTTGAGCAGCACCTGCGACTGCGCCCGAATGGAGCCCTCGCGCGCCGTGTAGAGCGTCTCCACCTGCGCGTCAAAGCGCAGGTCCTGCGCGCGCTCGGAGGTGGACGAGGTGAACAGCGCGCCGGGGGCCTGCACGTGGCGGAAGGCCTGCGACACCTTCTCGCCGGCCCTGAGCTGCAGCACGCGCTGCGGGAGCGCCTCCTGGCCCGTGGGCGAGAGGGTGCCGCTGGCCTCGGCGGGGGTGAAGCCCACGCGGTCGCCGTCGTAGAGCGCCACCACCCCCGACTGCTGAAAGGCGCCGAGGGGCGCCACGAGGGGCATCGCGATGCGCTCGCCGAGCGCCACCACCCGCTGCCACTTGAGGCTGAGGGTGACGACGCCGGTCATGGGCGACCCAAAGTCGATCACCGCGCGCCGCGGGAGCGCCTCTCGCGCGCCGCCCTCTTGCGCGCTGCCCTGCGCGCCGCCCTGCGCGCTGCCCTGCGCGCCGCCCTGCGCGCCGCCCTGCGCGCCGCCCTGCGCCTCCTCCGGCGCCCCCTCCCCCGCCTCCTGCGCCGGCAGCGTCACCCAGCCGTCCACCCCCTCCCCCGACACGTGATAGAGCGCCACGCCCTCCGGAATCGCCACCTGCGCCCGCTCGAGGGCGCCGCGCATGACCTCGAGCTCCACGCGCGCCTCGCCCTTGAGCAGGCCCTCCTGCACGCTAAAGAGCTGGTAGGTCTCCGCCAAGAACTGCGCCGCGGCCTCCTCCGGGGCGGCGCGCTTCTCCGTCCAGGCGAGGGTGAGGGCGTCGAGCGGGGGGAGGTCGATGGCGGTGAGCGTGTGGGGGGCGCCGTCGCGCTCGGTGGGGGTGGAGAGGGCGGGGAGGGCGGGGGTGACGCTCACCTCGCGGGGGCCGGGCAGGGCGAGCTCGAGGCGCCCCATGGGGGCGGGGACGAGACGGAGGGCGAGGCGCGGCTGGCCGCCCTCGCGCGCGATGATGGCGCGCGTCTGCGTCTCCGCCACGTGGGCGCCCGGCGCCGCCACCCACACGGCGAGCCAGTCACCCTCCGCGCGCACCACGGCGGGCGCGCCGTCGAGGGTGGCGCTGAGGAGCGCCTCGCCGGCGGGCGCCACGGGCACCCACTGGCGCGGGGAGTAGGTGACGAGGCTCAGGCGCGCGCTGAGGTCCACCCCGTCGCCGCTCTGCGAGAGGGCGGCGCGGAGGTCGCGGCGCTGGTGGATGTGCGTGGGCTCGTCGTCGAGGAAGGTGAGCGCGAGGGCGCCGCTGAGGTCCACCTCGGCGCCGTCGGCGGCGGGCGGCGTGAGCTCGTAGGGGCCGGGGGCGTCGACCACGGCGACCGCGGCGCGGGGGGTGAGCGGGGTGGGGGCGAGCGCCACCCAGGCGCCGTGCTTGTGCCGGGTGAGGCGGGCGGGGTAGCGCATCTGGAGGCGCGCGCGGCCGAGGGTGGGCGCCACGAGGGCGCCGCCGCTCACCTCGGGGGTGACGGCGGCGCCGTCGAGGGTGAGGGTGAGGCCCGTGACGCTAGCGGGGGCGAGCGCCACCCAGGCGCCCGCGCCGCCGCTCAGCGTGGCGCGCACCTCCACCCACAGCCAGCCGCTCGCGGCGGCCTCGGCGGCGTTGAGGGTGACGTGGGTGTCTGCCCAGGTCGCCAGCTCCCGCTCCCCGCGCGCCGCGCCGAGGAGCGCGCGGTAGGAGTCGAGGGTGAGGGTGACGCGCTGGGCGGGGGGCGCGGTGGGGTCGCCGGGCGAGGCGAGGGGCGCCGTGGGCTGCGCGTCGGCGAGCGGGGCGCGCGACCCGAGCAGCCCGAGCGGCCCGAGCGATCCGAGCAGCCCGAACAGCCCGAGCCGCCCGAGCCGCCCAGCAGCCCGAGCGGCCCGAGCGATCCGAGCAGCCCGAACAGCCCGAGCCGCCCGAGCCGCCCGAGCAGCGCGCGGCGGTCGGGTAGGGAGAGGGGGAGGGGGGAGGTCACGCGGGGTTCTCCTGTGGGGTGAGGGTGAGCGCGGTGAGGGTGAGCGCGGTGAGGGTGAGCGCGGTGAGGGTGAGCGCGGTGAGGGTGAGCGCGGTGAGGGTGAGCGCGGCTCAACGCCCAAGGGCGGGCGCGCGGTCTCTTGAGGAGGGCGAGGGGTGTGAAAATATAGACCACCGCCCTAAACTTTGCTCTAGTCTCTTGACCCCCGCGCCCCCCCCCGCGGCGCCGCGCCCCCCGCGCCGCGCCCCGCGCCCCGACGCCCCCTCAAAGGTGGAGGAGCCATGCCGACCGCTCGCCCCCGCGCGCTCCCCGCGCGCCCCTCCCGCTCCCCGCGCCCCCCCTCGCGCCTCAGCGCCCTCCTCAGCGCCCTCCTCAGCGCCCTCCTCAGCGCCCTCCTCAGCGCCCTCCTCAGCGCCCTCCTCAGCGCCCCGGGCGCCGCGTGGGCGCAAGACGCCAAGGAGGTGGCCAAGGCGGCCTACGCCGAGGGCAAGGCGGCCTTCGGGGCCGAGGACTGGCCCACCGCGCTGCAGCGGTTTGAGCGCGCCTACCAGGCCTACCCGCTCCCGCTCATGCTCTTCAACATCGCCAGCTCCTACGAGCGCATGGGCGACCTGCCCGCCGCCCTTGAGCGCTACAAGCTGTTCGTGCAGACCGGCAAGGACACCGACGGGGACGCCGGCAAGAAGGTCAAGGAGCTCGAGGGGCGCCTGGCGGGGTGGGTGAGCGCGCGCGTGACGTCGCGCCCGGCGGGAGCGCAGGTGCGCGTGGGCGACGCCCGATACCCAGCGCGCGCGCAGACCCCCGCCACGCTGCTGCTGCCCCCCAACCAAGACATCACGCTCCTCGTGTCGCTCGACGGGCACGAGGAGGCGCGGGTGGTGCGCCGTTTCGCCCCGGGCGAGCGCCCCGCGGTGGATGTGCCTCTCAAGGGCAAGCCCGCCTTCGTGCGCGTGATCGGCGCGCCGCGGGAGGCGGAGGTGCGCGCGGGGGGGCGCGCGTGGCGCGGCCTGCCCCTCACCGAGGACCTCGGCGTGGGCGTCCATGAGCTCGAGGTGGTGGCCGCCGGACACCTGCCTGAGCGCCGCGCCGTGACGCTCACGCCCGCGCACACGGCGGGCGCGCCGCTCGTGGTGGAGGTGTCGCTGAGCACGAGCGTGGGGGTGGGGCTGCTGAGCTTGACGGCGGACGAGGACGGGGCGGTGCTGTTCATCGACGGGCGCCCAGGCGGCCAGACGCCGCTCCGCGACCCCCTGCCGCTCCCCGAGGGCCGTCACCTCATCGAGCTCAAGGGCGCGGGGGGCGCCTTTGAGGAGTCGGTGGTGGTGAAGGCGGGCGAGACGGTGAGCGTGCGCGCCGCGCTGGGGCAGAGCGCCCTGCTGACTCGCCCGCGCGTCGGGCTGACGCTGGCGAGCGTGGGGGCGGCGGCGGTGGTGGCGGGGCTGGTGTCGGGGGCGCTAGCGCTGAGCGCCTCGAGCGCCCTCGACGAGTGCCGCGCCGATTTCCGCTGCGCCCGCAAGCAGGGCGAGCTCGACCGCGCGCAAGAGGTGCGCGCCTACGCCGGCGCCGCCGACCTCCTCGTGGCGCTCGGCGCCGTGGTGGGCGGGGGCGGCGCCGCCCTCTACCTGCTCAGCCGCGAGGCGCCCCCGCCTGCCCCCCCCGCCACCCTCAACGTCACGCCCCTCCCCGGCGGCGCGGCGGCGGTGGGGATGTTCTCGTTTTGAGTTTTGAGTTTTGAGTTACTTAACCTCTCGACGCCCTTCATGAGGTGAGCAGATGCGCGCCCCCTCCTCCCGCTCCAGACCCCGCGCGCCCGCCCCGCGCGCCTCCCTGAGCGCCTCCCTGCGCGCCTCCCTGCGCGCCTCCCTGCGCGCCTCCCTGCGCGCCTCCCTGAGCGCCTCCCTGAGCGCCTCCCTGTGCGCCACGCTCAGCGCCTGCTCCCTCATGCTCGACCCAGCCGTCTGCGAGCGCGACGCCGACTGCCAGGGTGGCGTCTGTCAGCTCGGGGTCTGCGTGGGGCCCCTCACGCCCTCGGGGGGCGGGGGGGGGGAGGCGGGGGGCGCGGGAGCGAGCGGGGCGGGGGAGGCAGGCGGCGCGGGCAGCGCGGGCGGCGCGGGCGGCGCGGGCGGCGCGGGCGGAGAGGGCGGCGAGGGCGGCGCGGGCGGCGCGGCGGGGAGTCCGCCCCCCGACATGGCGCCCCCTGACGCCAGCCCCCCCGAGGCGTTCGCGTGCCGCTTCCTGGCCGAGGAGAGCGCCGTGGGCGGCGCGCGCCTCTACGAGGGGGCGCTCTACTCAGGGGCGCGGGAGGTGCAGGTGCTCGTGGAGCTAGTGGCGCCGCCGGCGTGGCGCGACCGCCTCCGCGTGCTGGTGGACGGCGAGGAGGCGCCGCTCTCGCCGCTCGATAGCCAGGGCGAGGGCCGGGGCGACGGCCAGGGCGCGGGGCAGGGCGCGGGGCAGGGCGCGGGGCAGGGCGAGGGTCAGGGCGGCGCGCAGGGCGGCGCGCAGCAGGGCGGCGCGCAGGGCGGAGGGGGGCGCGAGGGACTCTATCGGGTCGCCGTGACGCTCACTGGCGAGGGGGCGCACAGACTCCGCGCCGTGATCGGCGACCCGCTCGACGTGCGCTGCGCCGATGCCCTGACGGTGTATCTCGACGAGCGCGCCCCCGCGCTCAGCGTGGCGCGCCCTGCCACGCGCGAGGAGTGGCTCGGGGCGCAGGTGGGCGCCCCGTCGGCGCAGGTGGAGCTGGCGCTGAGCGACGCGAGCCCCGTCGCGCTCAGCCTGAACGGTGAGGTGGTGGCGCGCGACGTCACCGCCGCCCGCCTCACCCACGAGGCGCCGCTCGTGGAGGGCGACAACCTCCTCACCTTCACCGCCGCCGACCTCGTGGGCAACGCCGCCCCCCCCGTGGAGGTGCTCTTCCGCTACGACCCCACCCCGCCCCTCCTGCGCCTCACGAGTCCAGAGGGCGCGAGCGTCAACGTCAACGCCCGCCTCCTGCCGCTGCGGGGGCAGGTCTACGCGCGCGACGTCAACGGCGAGGGGGCGGGCGTGGAGCCGGGGGCGCGGGTGGAGGTGCGCGCGAGCGGCGCGGGGGGCGTGCAGGGCGACCGCCAGCTGGCCACCGCCGACGCGCAGGGGCTCTTCTCCGCGCAGGTGTCGCTCGCCGAGGGCCTCAACGCCGTGGACGCCTGCGCCTACGACCGCGCGGGCAACGCCAGCTGCGCGCGCCTCACCGCCCTCTACGTGCCCCTCGCCCCCTGCGTCAACCTCACCTCCGCGCCCTACTCGAGCGCGCGCGCCTACACGCTCACCGGCAGCGTCTGCGACGGCGTCACCGCCGCCGAGCTCAGCGTGGACGGCGGCGCGCCGCAGCCCCTCGCGCTCGCCGGGCGCCAGCTGAGCGCCGCCGTGCCCCTCACGGCGCCCGGGGCGCCCCGCCTCCTGCGCGTGACGGCGCGCTCGGCGGACGGGCAGGCGGCGACGGCAGAGCTGAGCGTGACGCTCGACGAGTCGCCCCCCAGCGTCACGCTGGTGACGCCCCCCCCCGGCCTGTGCACCAACGCCGCCGCCGTGGACATCTGCGCGCGCGTCGAGGAGCCGCAGAGCGGGGTGGCGCGCGTGCTGGTCAACGGCGCCCTCGAGGACCGCGGCGCGGTGGGGGGGCCGCAGTGGTGGCGCGACTTCTGCGTCTCGCGCCCGCTCGAGAGCGGCGCGCGCGACCTCTCGGTGGAGGTGGTCAACGGCGCGCAGCTCCGCGCCACGGCGTCCACGTCGGTGCAGGTGGACCGCATCGCGCCCACGGTCACCTTTGGGCGCGCCGAGCGCGCGTGGTACGCCGCGGACGCGCGCGGGCTGGTGCGCGTGCAGGGGACCGTGTCGAGCGCGGGGTGCGGGCTGAGCGCGCAGGGCTTCCGCGTGTTCTCGCTCCGCCGCGACTCGGGGGGGGCGCTGGCGCGGGAGGGGGTGGGGCGCGTGCCCGCCCTGGCCACGGACGGCTCGTTCACCTACCAGGACACCTTCGCCAGCGGCGAGCAGGCCATCGAGGTGGACCTCGCAGACCAGGCGGGCAACGCGCGCACGACGCGACGACGCGCCACGCGCTCCGCGTGGACGCCACGGCGCCGCTGCTCACGCTCCTAGAGCCGGCGGCGGGGGTGACGCGGGGGCGGGCGGGGGCGCTGCAGGTGCGCGTGCGCCTCGACGAGGAGGAGAGCGGGCTCGACGTCACGTCGGTGACCGCCAACGGCGTCCCGCTCACCACGCGCCTCATCCCCGGCTCCGCGCCGCCCGCCTTTGAGGCGCAGGGCGCCCTGCCGTTCCCCGAGGGGACCCACGAGATCGAGGTGGTGGCGCGCGACGCCGTGGGCAACGAGGGCGCGCTCACCCTCACCTACCAGCGCGACCTCACGCCCCCCGCGGCCACCCTCGTGTCGCCGGCGGCGGGGGAGGGGGCGCACGGGGTGGAGGCGGTGTTGGTGGAGGCGAGCGACGACGCCTCGGGGGTGCAGGGCGTGCGCGTCAACGGGGTGACGGCGACGCGGGTGGGGGGGCTGTGGGTGAGCGACCCGGTGACGCTCAGCCCCGCGCTCAGCCCCGCCGCCCCCGCGCTGAGCGTGGAGGTCACCGACCTCGCGGGCAACGCCGTGGCGCTCCCCCCCGCCCCCGTAGCGCTCCCCCCCTTCGCCCTCCGCCCGCCGCTCCGCAGCGGCCTGCCGAGCGAGGAGGGCGGCGTGGAGGAGGTGGGGGCGCTGCTGTGGGGGCGGTGGCGGGGGGGGGCGCTCGGCGCGCTGACCCTCACCACCCTCGCGGCGGACGCGGCGGGGGCGCCGGGGGTGGTGGGGCTGAGCGCGGCGGGGGCGGGGCTGCTCTCGCCGGCGCCCCCCGCGGCGCGCTGGGCGCTCGCCGCGGAGCCCGCCCTCCCCGCCGCCGCCGCCCTCGCCGGGGCGCGCGCCGTGAGCCTGGGGGGCGCGCTGGCGCTCGTGGGCCTCACGCCGCCCACGCCGCCCGCCCTCACCCCCGCCCTGCGCGCCTGGTCGTCGAGCGCGGCGCAGGGGGGGCGGCTCGCCGAGCGCCCCCTCGCCGCCACGCCCCTCACCGCCGACGCGCTCCACGCCCACGACGTCAACGGCGACGGCGCCCACGACCTGATCACCTTCACGGCGGGGCTGCAGCCGCGCCTGTTTCGGCAGGGGGCGGACGGGCAGCTCTCGTTCGACAACAATGGGCTCACCGCGCGCGGCCTCCGGCAGGGGGCGGACGGGCAGCTCTCGTTCGACAACAACGGGCTCACCGCGCGCGGCCTCACGGGCCTCACCGACCCCGCCGGCGGGCGCGCGCGCCTGTGGAGCGTGGACGTCAACGGCGACTCGCTCCCCGATGTGGTGCAGCAGGACGGCGCGCAGCCGGGGACGGGCGCGCCCGTGGGCGCCAAGCTGTGGGTGGCGAGTCTCGTCACCGCGGGGGGCGCCTACAGCTACACGAGCGACCCGTCGTTCCCCCCGCAGCCCCTCAGCGGCCTCGCGCGCCTCGACTGGGACGCGGAGGGCGAGGAGCAGAGCGGCGCGCCGCGCCTCGACCTGCTCGCGTGGGAGGGCGCCGCCCTGCGCCGCTACGCCCCCCTCGCCAACGGCGGGTGGCGGGTGGACGAGCTAGGCGCGCTCCCCGGGGCGGTCCGCGGCGGCGTGGCGGTGGACCTCGACGGCGACGGCGCGCAGGAGCTTTTGCTCTACGGCGCGTGGGGGATGCAGGCGCGCGACGCGCGCGGCGAGGCGCACGCCGCGCTCACCCCCGCGCTCGCCCCCGTGGACTCCGTGACGCCCGCCGACGTGGACGAGGACGGCGACGAGGACCTCATCGTGGTGAGCGGCGGCGACGTGTGGCTCGCCCTCGCCAACGGGGCCGCCGCCCGCCCCGCCGGCCTCAGCGCCGTCCGCCTCCGCCCCCGCCGCGCCGCCGCCGCCGACGCCCTCGGCGTCACGGTGCTCGTGGACGAGGACGGCGACTTTAGCTTTGAGCGCGTGGTGGAGGCGCGCCCCTTCGGCGACACCCTGATTCCGTTCAGCGGGGCGGGGGTGGTGAATCTGCAGGTGGTGTTCCCCGACCGCGGCGCGCCCCTCGCCAACGAAGCGCCGCTCTCGACCCCCAAGGGCGCCACGGTGGACGCCCTTGAACCCGCGCAGTGAGCAGAGCAGAGCCTCATGACGAGCACACATCGACAGCTTC
>VGTA01000008.1 GCA_016874875.1 Deltaproteobacteria bacterium
GGCGGGCGGCGCGACCCCGGTCCCCGTGGAGGTCCCGCCGATCGACTGCGCGGGGAGCACCGCCGAGCGCCCCTGCGAGGCGATGATCCAGCAGGCGCGGCGGGTGGACCTCGTGGGGGCGGACGTCATCGTGGCGGTGGAGGGGGTCATCTCGGCGGCGCGGCGGAACGCGGAGGGCAACATCTCGCATATCGTGGTGCAGGCGGATGAGGGAGGGGACTACGCGGGCGTGTGGGTCTACGTCAACGACGCGCGCGCCCCCGACGCGCTCCCCGCGTTCGCGGAGGGCCAGCGCGTGCGCCTCGTCGCCCTCACGGCGGACTACTTTGGGCAGCGCCAGCTCAAGAAGCTCGAGTCGGCCGCCGTCCTCGGCCAGGAGGTCGTCCCCACGCCCCTCGCGGTGAGCCCCGCCGACGTCAACACCGCCGGCGCGCGCGCCGCCGCCCTCGAGGGGGTCCTCGTGGCGGTGGAGGGCGTCAGCGTCACCTCCCTCTCCCCCCCCGCCGGCCCCGGCGACATGGCGCCCACCAATGAGTTTGTGGTCACCGGCGACCTCCGCGTCGATGACTACCTCACCTTCACCAACCCCCTCCCCCTCCCCGCCGTGGGCGACTCCTATCGGCGCGTGGTGGGCGTCCTCCGCCTCGCCAACGGCGACTATAAGCTCGAGCCGCGCTACGCCGCCGACCTCAGCCGCTGACCCTCACGGCCCCTCACGGCCCCTCACGGCCCCGCACGCCCTCCCCTCACCCCCTTCCTCACTCCGCCGCCGCCGCCGCCCGCTCCTCCGCCGCGCGGTAGGCGCCGCGGAAGGCCAGCAGCCCCAGCGGCGTGAGCACCGCCATCCCGCCGATCCACACCCACACCATGTAGTGCTGCGGGGGCGACGCCAACCCCTCCGGCGTGTAGGTGGCCACCAGCCACCCCGACATCGGCCCAGCGATGAACTTGGAGAGGAAGCCGGGGAGGGCGGAGAGGGCGATGTAGGAGCCCTCCTTGCCCTTGGGCGCGATCTCCGCCGTGAACTGCATCAGGCGGGGACTCCAGATCGCCTCGCCGATCGTGAAGACGAAAATGAACGTCACCAGCGACAGATAGAAGGGGATGCGGTCGGGCGTGGGCACCTCCAGCCACCACTCAAACACCACCTCGGCGAACCAGGTGTCGGCGAGCGGGGCGAACACCTGCGGGTCCATCACCACCAAGAACACCGACGCCGTGGAGATGACCGACCCGAGCAGCAGCATCCAGTACGACCGAACGCGCTTCGTCACGCTCGCGATCAGCGGCACGAGGAAGATGATCAGGAGCGGGTTGAGCACCCCAAAGATGCTCCCGATCTTCACGCCCTCCCCAAAGAGGCGGATGCCGTACTTGGGGAACGTGTAGTGGAAGTGATAGAAGGTGAGCCGCACGAACACCGTGACCCCGATCAGCCCAATAAAGATCCAGAAGGGGCGCTGCGTGAACACCTCCTTGATCACCTTCATCGTGTCGCCGGCGCCCTGCTGAAAGCTGCTCGAGAACCGCTCCACGACCCCGCCGTCCGCCGCCCGCGCCCGCGGCTGCACGACCACCCCCTTCTCCGTCATCTCCACGTTGTGGCGCATGAGCGTGATCGCGAACAGGCTGGGCAGCGTGATCAAGAAGCCCAGCCCGATGATCACCTCATACGTGGACAGCTGCGCGCCGAGCACCCGCAGCGCCCCCCCCTCGCCCATGCGCGCGCGCATATCATCAAAGAGCCACGCCCCCGCCGCCCAGCCCACGTTCATCAGCGTATAGAACAGCCCAAACCCGAGCGCCGCGCCCTCCTTGGTGGTGTAGCGCTTGATGCCCACCGAGAGCACCGGCCCCGTCACCGCGACCCCGAACGCCAGCGGCACAAACCCGAGCGCCGTCACCGAGTAGATGTCGCTGAGGAACGGCATCACCCCGCGGCTCAGCAGGAGCGCGTAGCAGCCGAGCAGCAGGGTCGCCTTGATGCCGATCGCGTCGCAGATCGCCCCCACCAGCATCGTCAACACCGTCAGCCCCATCGACCACACCCCGATATAGGAGCCCGCGCCCATGTCGCTGAGCCCGAGGTCCTTGCTGAGGTAGAGCACGAACGCCAGATTCGCCGCCCCGTACGCGGTGTACTCCGTCACCTTGGTGAAGAACAGCAGATAGAGCTCATAGGGGCTCCCCTTGAGCCCGCGCACATAGTTGGCCAAAATCCACACGAACGCCGCCAGCAGCGCCAGGAGCCCCAAGAGCGCCAGCGAGTCGAGCGCGTCGCCCTTGCCCTCTAGGAAGCGCGTCACGAAACTCTTGGTGGGCTGGAGCTCATAGAGGCGCAGCGCGGCGGACTCCCCTGCGGGCCCCTTGAGAATCGCGTAGAAGGTGGTGACCACCGCCCCGCGCGCGTCCCGCGCCTCCCCGTCCACGCGATAGCCGTCCACCTGCGTCACCCCGGAGGTGATCACCAGGCGCTCCGCGTCGAGCAGCTCCGCCGCCCTGAGGCGCGCCGTCAGCGCCTCAGGCGTCGTGGTCGCCGCCAGCTTCGGGTCGAGCAGCCCCCACGCCTCCGCCGGGCGCGCCCCCCGCAGGAGCGGGAGCGCCCGCTCCAGGAGCGCCGCCGCCCCGCCCTCGCGCCACTCAGGGCGCTTGGCGACGGGCGCGGCGGGCGCGGCGGCGGGCGCGGCGGCGGCGGGCGCGGCGGGCGTGGCGGGCGCGGCGGGCGTGGCGGGCGCGGCGGGCGCGGCGGGCGTGGCGGGCGCGGCGGGCGTGGCGGCGGGCGCCTCGGGGGACAGCTCAGGGGACAGCTCGGGGGGTCGCTCAGGGGAGGCGGCGGGCGCGGGCGCCGCGCCTTCCTGGCCGCTGGCGCGCTCCACGCCCTGATAGACGAAGAGGAGCGCGCCACCCGCCAAGAGCAGACGCGCGAGCGCGACCCGGAGGCGCGCGGTGGGGGGGGGAGGGGGCATCATCAGGGCATCTCTCCTGTGGGGTGACGCGAGGGGGAGGGTGGAGGAACGGGAGACGTGAGCGAGCGTACGCTGAGACAGGGTTATAGCACGCCCGCGCCCAGACCACACGCCCCACGCGCCGCCCCCGCTCAGCGCCGCTCAGCCCCCGCGCCGCCCCCGCTCAGCGCCGCTCAGCCCCCGCGGGCCCTCGGGGCGCTGGGCGCTGAAAGCGGCTAAACGAGATCACGCCCTCCTCCTCTTCGCCCTCGCCCCCCTCCTCAGGCGCCGGCGCGCGCCCCGCCGGCGACGACACGTGCGGCAGGCGGTCGCTCCACGACTCGTCCACCCCCTCCAGCGCCTCATCCGCGCGCCGCAGCGGACTCGGCGGCGGGGGCGTGGGGCGACTCAGGGGCGCGCGGGGCGCCCCCCCCAGCTGCGCGCTCAGCTCCTCCTCCGATAGCCCCGACAGCGCCAAGAAGTGCTCCTTGAGCGCCTGCGGCAGACTCGGGAAGTACAGGCGCCCGGGGTCGTCGCCCCGCGCAGGCTGCATCGAGTAGATCGCCTCCCAGGGCAGCACGCACAGGTGCTCGACACGGCTAAACGACAGACTCGCCCGCACCCCCTCCGCCGTGAGCTCAAAGACCCGCAGGCGAAAAGAGTGACTCAGGTTCAGCCGAACCTGCACGTTGCCTTTGAGATGAGATGGCAAATCCACCCCGGGATGCGAGCCATCCAGCACCACCTGCGTCATCCCCTTCGCGAGCGCCTCCTCTAGGTCTGCCCGCTTCTGCAGATTCAGCTCCCGCGCCCCATGACCGCTCAGATCAGCATAATAAAACATTACCGCGCACGCCCCTGCGCGTCCACGCTCAGCCCGAGGGCGCGGCGCAACGCGAAATATTCATCAGAGATCGAAAACAACACCAGCTCCTGAATGCGCTCCGCCACCGACACGCGGCTGATGGGGAGCGATTCATTGCGGATAGATTGCGCCGCGAAGGCGAGATCGTTACACACCAAGAAGCCCACGCGGTTCCCCGTGTGATCGAGCCCCTCAAGCCAGCGGGACACATCGAGGTGCTTCCTGGGGTCCTGCTGCATCTCATTGAGCAGCTCATTCAGGCGCGCCAGGTGCAGGTCCGTGATGCGGCGATAGATATCCATCAGCCCCGCGTCCGACTGATCCACCTCCAGCCCCGCCATCTTCATCAGCGTGAAGATGATCACCATCAGGCGATTACGGCGAGAATCATAGTCCACGTCGAGGGTGGCCATCATGTGATACGGCGTCATCATAAACATGAGCTTAGACGACGCAAACGCCAGCTCCTGCATCGAGATGCTCCGCAGCATGTTCTGCCCCACCAGCACCCCCGGCTCCGCCGTGTTCATCGCCCGCAGCCCCGTCGTCCCCGCCGGCCCGGCGAACGCCGGCAGGCGGGGGAGGATGGTCACGCGAGACACATAATCGAGCACGTGGTTGAGCGGCGTGGGGTCCTTGGGCGCGATCTGGTCCTTGCGCTTGTTTACGCCGAACGTGCGCGCGTGGTCCTGCTCCATCGCCTTGGCGTTATAGGGGTAGAGCGTCTGGAAGAGCTGATCCATCAGCGGGCTCTTCTTGGGGTGCATCAGCAGCGCCCAGTGCTCATTCTCGATGGTGCGGCGGAGCTCGCTGAGCGTGCGCGACGCGTGACGATCGAAGAGCTCCTTCTCGTCTTGGCGGCTGTTGCCCAAGAACACCAGCGCCTGCGCCACGCACCACGCCTCGTCGTACTTCCCGAGCGTCATGTAGAGCCGGAACAGCTTGTGGAGGCTGTTGAGCTGCCGGATGTCGCGCTTGAGAATCTCGCGGTGCTGCGCCACCGCCAGGTCCCACTGCTGCTCGCGCTCGTGCAGCTCCGCCACGATGTCGCGCGTCGCTAGGTCATCGGGATTCTGACGCAGGCCGATGTTGTACGCCTTGATCGCCTCCTGGAAGCGCCCGAGGCGCGTGCGGTTGATCTCGCCGAGCCCGTTGGCCAGCTTGGACACCAGCTCCACGCCCATGTTGTTCTCGCTCGCGCGCTTGAGCATCTTCCGATAGTAGCGGTCCTGACGCTCAAAGTTGCGCTCATCGGCCAAGATCCCCTCGATGGCCGAGAAGGCCTTGAGGAGCGTGGGGTCGGCGTCGAGCGCCTTGTCGAACGAGCGCACCGCCTGCACCGAGTCTTGGAGCTGCTCGCGCTGCAGCGAGCCGATCGCGAAGAAGTACTTGGCCTTCGTCGCCCCGTCCTCCTCGGCGTTGGCGAAGTGCATCAGGAGCTGCACCGTGGACGCCCAGTCGCTCACCTGCTCATAGAGGGGCAGGAGGCGCCCGAGGACGCGCCGACTCGTCTCGTTGAGCTCGAGCGCCTGCTCATAGGTCCGGATCGCCTCCTGCACGTTGAGCGCGCGCTCCTCATAGAGCGCCGCGATCTGCATCAGCTCCTCAAAGCGCTCCCCGAGGTCCGACAGCAGCTCTAGGCGCTTGCGGCGATAGAAGACCGCCTCCTCCCACTTCTCGCGCGCCTCATAGGTGCTGATGAGCAGGTCGAGCGCCTCGCGGTGCGCCGGGCTCGCCTCCACCACGCGGCTGAGCACGTCGAGGGCGCGGCGCAGGTCGCCGCTCTTGAACTTGGCCTTGCCCTGCTTAAAGAGCACCTCCACGCGCTCCCCCGCCTCGAGCTTGTCATTGTAGTGGATTAGGATGCTCTGGAGGGTGTTGGAGGCGTCCTCCCAGCGCTCCTGGCGCAGGTACACGTCCGCCAGCGCGCTGAGCGTGGGGAAGTGCGTGCTGTCGAGGCGATAGGCGTGCTTGAGGTGCTCCTCCGCCTTCTGCTCCTTGCGCAGGCGCAGGGCGCACTCCGCGAGCTGGTAGTGGCGCTCCTTGAGGGCGTTGGGGTCCACGAGGCCGCCGCGCGCCAGCAGCAGGTCGAGGAGCGGCTCCGCGCGCTCCCAGCGCTGCTCGCGCCGATAGTAGTCGATCAGCGCGGGCGCCGCGAGCACGTTCTCGGGGTCGAGGTCCACCGCCTGCTGATAGTAGTCGATCCCCGTGGCCACGTCGCCGAGCAGCTCGGCGTAGATGCGGCCCATCTCAAAGAAGCACGCGCTCTTCGCTTTGTAGTCGCGCGTGTTGGCCTCCATGATCGTGAGCACGCGGATCACGTCGTGCGGCATCCCCTTGCGCTCGTAGGCGCCCTTGAGCGCCTCGAGGGCGGGGGCGTAGGCGGGCGACATCTCTAGGGCGCGCTGATACCACGAGATGGCGCGGTCGAGGTCCGACAGCCGCTCGGCGTAGAGGCGCCCGATCTCGTAGGTGCGCGCCACCTGCTCCTCGCGCGACGTCAAGAGCCCCAGCTCCGCGCGCGCCATCTCGATGCTCTCCTCCCAGCGCTCCGAGGCGCTGTAGAGGGCGCTGAGGCGGCGGAGCGCCTCGGCGTTCGCCGGGTCGTGCTCGATGATGGGCTCGAGGTACGCGATCGCCATCTGCACCGCGTCCGGCGTGTCGCCGTAGACGAGGCTGCACAGCTCGCTGAGCGCCACCCGCACGCCCACCTGCTGCGCCGGGCTCGACACGCGCTCGATGTACTGGTCATAGACCAGCTTGAGGTCGTCCCAGCGGCGGTCCTCGCGATACAGCGCGTCGAGCGCCGCGATCGCCTCCGGGTGGCTCGGGTCGATGAAGAACATCTTGCGGTAGCTCTCGGCGGCGGAGACGCGGTCCCTGAACTGCTCGAGCTGCAGGCGCGCGAGCTTGCCGTAGGTCTTGATCTGCTCCGTGGACGCCGTGCGGGCGCGCAGGAGCGACTCATAGACGCGCTGGAGCTCAAACCACTCCTGCCGCTGACGATAGAGCACCTCGAGGGCGTAGAGGGCGTCCACGCACGAGGGGTCCGCCTCGTGCGCCTCGTGGTACGCGGCGATGGCGCCGAGCACGTCGTTCATACGCACCTCGCGCACCTCCGCCACCCGCAGCAGATTCTCCACGCGGAGCGCGAGGTCCTCGGTCAGCTCCCCCTCGCGGGTGAGCACGTCCACCAGGTTGGGGAAGTCCTGCTGCATCGCGTAGAGGCGCTTGAGGGCGGCGAGCGCGTCGAGGTCGTCTGGACTCAGCGACAGCAGCTCCTGGTAGGCCTGCAGCGCGCCGCCCTGGTCGTCGAGGCGGTCCCCGCGCAGCTGCGCGAGGCGGCGCCACGCCTCCGCGCGCTCCTCCACCTCAAAGAGGCGGCGCAGGCGCTCCTCGTGCATCTGCGCCGCCGGCGCCCAGTGCCCGTGCTTCTCGTAGAGCGCGGCGAGGGCGGTGAAGGGCGCGGGGTCCTGCGCGTTGATGGCCTGCACGCACTGGTAGTGGGTGACGGCGTGCTGCGGCTGCTGCAGGGCGTCGTCGTACCAGCGCGCCACGCGGAGGTGGAGCGGAATCGACTCCAGCGACTGCACGCCGAGGGCGCTGAGGCTGCCCTCATAATGCTGCACCAGCGCCACCCACTGCCCCGTGACGCCGCCGAGGCGCTCGAGGCGCGCGCCAAAGCGCTCGTCGTCGGGGCGGAGCACAAAGGCCTGCAGCAGCACCATCACGGCGTTCTCGTGCTGCCCCCGCTCCTCAAGGATGTCCGCCGTCTTGCCGTAGAGGTCGAGCCGCTCGTCCTCGTCCGGCGTCACCTCGATGCGCATGAGCAGGAGGTTGACCACCTCGTCCCAGCGCGCGAGGGCGCGGAGGAGGCGGTCGAGCTCCACGAACGCCTCCCGCTCGTCCGCGCGCGCCGCCAAGATGCGCTGGTAGGCGTCCACGGCGACCTCGGGCTGCGCGAGGCGGCGCTCGTAGGTCTGCGCGAGGTGGGCGTAGAGCGCGATCTGCGCGTCGAGGTCCCGCGTGACCTCGATCTTCTGCGCCAGCGCCCACACGTAGCGCTCCCAGTCGCCGCCGTCCTCGTAGAGCGCCAGCAGGCGCTCGATGGGCTCCGCGCTGCCCGGCTGCACCCCGAGCGCGCCGCGCCACGCCTCGATCGCCGAGGGGGCGTCCGCGAGGCCCTCGTAGAGGGCGCCGAGCTCGGCGAGGACGGTGAAGCGGCGCTCGCGCTCCACGGCGCTCGGGTCCGCCGCGCCCGCCGCGAGCGGGTCGGGGAGGAGCGCGAGGAGCTCGAGGTTGACCGCCAGCTGCTCGTCGAGGCGCCCCTCGCGGGCGTAGAGCGCGCGCGTCGCCCAGCGCGCCTCCACGCTCTCGGGGTCGCGCTCTAGGACCTTGGCCCAGCAGTCGAGCGCCACCTGCGTGCGCTCAAGGCGCTCGCCCCACACCTCGCCGAGGCGCGCGTAGTAGAGCGCCTCGCGCGTCACGTCGCCGGCGGCCAAGGCGAGCTGGCGGTCGTAGACCTGCACCAGCTCACGCCAGTCCTCCTCCTGCGCGTAGAGGTCCTCGAGCGCCTCGAGCGCCTCGGGGTCGTCCGTGGAGAGCGCGAGCACGTCACGCCACAGCGCCACGGCGTCGCCCACGAGGTCGAGGGCGTCGGCGGCGAGGCGGGCGCGGCGCTTGAGGACGGGCACCCGCGCCGCCCCCTCCGCGAGCGCCGCCTGGCGCGCGTACACGTCAAAGAGCGCGACGGCGTCCCCCTGCTGCCCGTAGAGCCCCTCGAGGCGCGCGAGCGCGTCGGCGCGCTCCGGGCTGAGACTCAGCACGGCGTTGAGCTGCTCGATGGCGTCCTGCGGGCGCGCGAGGCGCTCCTCGTAGAGCCCCGCGAGGCGCCAGGTGAGCTCCTCGAGGCGCGCCCCGTCGGCGAGGTCCTGCTCGCGGCGCAGAATCTCCTCAAGCGGCTCCCACGACTCCAGCGTGGTGTACACGCGGTCGAGGCCCTCGAGGGCGCTGGCGTGGTAGGGGTCGAGCTCAAGGATGTAGCGGTACTCGCGCTCCGCCTGCCCCCAGTCCTGCAGGCGCTCCACGCAGAGCTCCGCCATGTGCTGGCTGAGGGCGCAGAGGCGCTCGGGGTCCTGCGTGCGGAGGCGCGCGTCCCCGTAGATCAACAGCAGCTCCGCGGCGTAGCCCGCCGAGAGGGCGAGGTCGTGGAGGACGACGCGCGCCTCGTCGCGGTCGGGCAGCTCCTTAAACGCCTCCCCGTACCACATGAGCGCCGTGGGCACCTCCTGGAGCTGCTCGAGGGCGAGGCGCGCCAGCGCCGTCAGCGCCTCAAGCCGCTCCTCGCCCGCCGCGCGGAGCGTGAGGAGCGCCTGCCCTTGCTGGTAGAGCTCACGCCACGCCCCGCGCGCCTCAAAGAGCGGGCGCAGGAGCTCCGCCGCCCGCTCCTGCGCGCGCCCCGCGGCGAAAAGCCCCCGCAGGCCGTCCACCGCGCCCTCGTAGGCGTCGTGGGCGTCGAGGACCTCGCGGTACGCCTCGAGCGCCTCCTCGGGCGCGTCGAGGAAGCCGTCATAGACCTGCGCGAGCTTCATGAGCAGGTCGCGGTGCAGCGCGCGGCGCGACGAGAGCGCGCCGCCCTCGCCGCCCTCGTCGCCCTCGCCGCCCTCGCCGCCCTCGCCGCCCTCGCCGCCCTCGCCGCCCTCGCCAAAGCCCTGCGGGACGACCCCCTCTACGCTGTCGTCGTCCTCCGCGCCCGCCTCCTTCGCGCCCGCCTCCGCTGCGCCCGCCTCTTCTAGGGCGTCGCCGTCGAGCAGGCCGTCCGCGAGGCTCTCGTCCTCCTCTAGCTCACGCGCCACCAGGTCGGCGCGCGCGCGCAGCGCCTCCGCCAGCTCCGCCCAGCGCTCCGCGCCCTGATACAGGCGCTCGAGGGAGGCGAGGGCCTCCTCGTGGTCGGGGTCGAGGGCGCGGAGCGCCACCAGCTGCGCCGTGGCGCCGGCGGCGTCGCCGAGGCGCGCCTCTAGCACCACCGCGGCGCGGGCGCGGAGCGACACCGTCGCCTCGTCCGAGGGCGCCTCGACGATGGCGGCCTTTAGGGACGCGCAGAGGTGATCCCAGGCGCCGAGACTCTCGGCGAGGGCCTCGAGCGCCTCATAGACGCCGGGGGTGAGGGGGGCGGCGCGCAGGGCCTCGGAGTACGCCTCAAACGACGCCGCGGCGTCGAGCGTCACGTCGCGGTGCGCCTGCCCGATCTGCGCCCACAGCGCCGCCTGCGCCTCGCGCTCCTGCGTGACCGCCAGCTGGAGGTGCCAGGCGCGCACCAGGCGCGCGACGTCGCCGCTGCGCTCGAGGGTGGCGGTGAGCAGCGCCGCCGCCGCCCCCGCCGCCGTGTCGCTCGACACCATCCCCTCGAGGGCGGCGAGCGCCTCCTCGAGGGCGGGATATTCGGCCAAGACCTCGGCGTAGCCCGCCACGGCCTCCTCGTAGCGCCCGAGGTGGACCTGGCGCGTCACGGCGAGGCGGCAGCGCGCCGCCTGGCGCGCGGCGCCCTCCGTGAGCGCCACCTGCCGCTCCTGCGCCGCCGCCTGCTCCTCCCAGCGCTCGAGCGCGCCGTAGACGCGCTCGTAGGCGACCTCCGCCTCCACGTCGCGCGGGTTGAGCGCGAGGAGCGCGGCGATGTGCTCGAGGGCGCCCTCTGGGTCGGCGAGCGCCTCGCCCTCATAGAGCGCGATCAGCGCGAGGCGGATCGCCTGGCGCTCCTCGTCGCTCTCGGCGATCCCCTCGCGGCGCACGAGCGTCTCGGCGAGGTCCACCCAGCGGCCCTGCGCCGTGTAGAGTCGCTCAAGCCCCTCTAGCGCGCGGCGGTGGGCGGGGTCGAGGTCGAGCACCTCGCGGTGCAGCTCAAGGGCGCGGTCGAGGTCGCCGAGGCGACTCTCGAGGAGGTCGCTGGCCTTAAAGAGGTAGGCGAGCTGCGCGGCGCCCTCCTGCGCGGCGCCCTCCTGCGCGGCGCCCTCCTGCGCGAGCGCCGCGCGGCGCACGCACAGCTCCGTGAGGTCGAGCCAGCGCTCCGCCTCCTCGTAGAGCGCCTCGAGCACGTCGAGCGCCGCCACGAGCCCCTCCGCGAGCGCCGCGCCGCCGCCCTCGGCCACGTCGCGCGCGCGCTCATAGAGCTCCACGCCGCGCGCGAGGTCGCCGAGGCGCTCCACGTAGAGCGCGCCGGCCTCCCGCGCCCGACGGTAGAGCAGGGCGCCGTCCTCGAGCGCCCCGAGCACATGCTCGTACACCTGCGTGAGGCGCCCCCAGTTCCCGAGCGCCCCGGCGAGCTCGTGCAGGCGCGCGCTGGCGTGGTCGTCGGCGGGGCGCTGTGCGAGGGCGTAGGCGTAGGTCTCAAACGCCTCCGACACGCCGCCGAGCGCCACATACAGCTCCGCCACGCGGTGGAGGTAGCCCCCCGCCTCCTCGGCGCCCTCGCAGGTCTCCGCGATCGCCTGCAGCGCCACGATCTGCCGCGTCTGGTCCCCCGCCTCCTCGTAGATGGGCGCGAGCAGGCGCGCCGCGCGCCCCTTGAACGCGTCGAGCGCCAGCAGGCGCTCGAGCGCCTCCACCGCCAGCGGGTGCGCCGGACTCAGCGCTAGGGCCTCCTCGTAGCGGGCGAAGGCCTGCTCGGGGGACGCGAGCGTCACCTCATAGAGCTGCGCGAGCTGCAGGGTGAGCGCCACGCGCTCCTCAGGCGCCGTGAGCGGCGCGAGGACGGCGAGGGCGTCCGACAGCTCCTGCCACGCCCCCTCCGCCTCATAGAGGCGCCCGAGGGCGCGCAGCGACGGCTCGTGGGCGGGGTTGGACTGCAGGAGCTCCTGGCGCGCGGCGATGGCCTCCTGCGACGCCTCTAGGCGGCGCTCGTACACGTCGCCGATGCGGTCTAGGAAGCCCTCGCGCTCGGCGCCCTCCGCCACGTCCGCTCGGGCGCGCAGGACCTCGAGGAGCGAGGGCCAGTCCTCCTGCTCTTGATAGAGGCGGTCGAGCGCCACGAGGGCGCCCTCGTGGGTGGCGTCGAGCGACACCACGCGCTGGTAGGCGCTCACCGCGCGCTCGGGGGAGGAGAGGCGCTCGTAGATGCCGGCGAGGTCCAAGAGGCGCGACACCGCTAGCCCCTCGTCCGACGTCTCGAGCAGCGCCTCCTCGATCACCTCCACGAACGACTCCCACTCCCCCGTCCGCTCCGCGAGCTCGCGCAGCCGAACCGCCGCCGCCGCGTGCTCCGGCTGCTCCTTGAGGAGGCGCCGGAAGGCGCGCTCGGCGCCAGCGAGGTCCTGCGTGCGCGCCACGTGCGCCTCGCCGATCTCGAGCAGCAGCGCCTCGCGCTCCGCGCGCTCCTGCAGGTCGGTGAGGAGCGCCTCGAGGGCGCGCACCAGATCAGGCCAGCGCGCGTGACGCTCGTAGAGGGGGCGCAGCACGCGCGCCGCCTCCACGCCGCACTCCGTGTGGTCGAGGGTGCGCTCGAGGAGCGCCACCACCTCCGCCGCGCCGTCGCCGTGGCGCGCGAGGAGGGCGCTGAGGCGCGACACGGCCTCCGCTGGGCGCGACAGGTCCACGAGCTCGAGCTCCGCGAGCGCCAGCTCCACCGGCAGCGCCTCGGCGTCCGTGTGCATGAGCGCCCGCTCGCGCAGCGTGGCGGTGTAGAGGGCGTCAAAGTCCTCCTCAACGCGATACAGCGCGCGCAGGGCGCGGAGCGTGGAGAGGCGCTCGGGGCTGAGCTCGAGCGCCTTCTGGTAGGCGTCGATGGCGGTGTGCGTGTCGTGGAGCTTGGACTCGTAGAGGGCGCCCTGCTTCAAGAGCAGCGCCTCGCGCGCCGCGTCCCCCTCCGCGAGCTCGAGCTTGCGGTCGAGAATCCCCATCACCTCCTGCCAGTCCCCGAGGCGCTCATAGATGCGCTCCGCGGCGTCGAGCGCCTCCGCGCGCGACGGGTCCACGGCGAGGGCCTCGAGGTAGGCGGCGAGGGCGGCCTGGTCGTCCTTGAGCTCGCGCTCGGCGATCCCGGCGATCATGAGCGTCAGGCCGCAGAGCGCAGCGTCGTCGAGCTCCACGCGCGCCGCCTCGCGCGCCGTCACTAGGGCGCGGTACGCCTCCGACCACAGCGGCGGGCGCAGCTCCGCCGCCACCCGCGCCACCGTCGCCCACGCCGACTCTGACGTCGGCGAGAGCTCCACGAGCCGCGTCGCCCACGCGAACGCCTGCTCGGGCTTGCGCAGGTGCTCCTCATAGAGCGACACGAGCGCTGTGACGCGCGTCACCGCCTCGGCGCCCTCGGGCGCGCCCTGCATGAGCACCTCGAGGGCGCCGGCGTGCTTGGCGTGCTGCCCCGCCTCCGCGTAGAGGGGCGCGAGGCGCGCCGCCGCCTCGAGGTCGCCCGGATTCATCTGCGTCACGCGCTCGAGCGCGCGGATGGCGCGGTCGGGCTGCCCGAGGCGCGTGAGGTAGGCGTCGGCGGCGCGGAAGAACAGGTCCGCCCTCTGCGCGTCGGAGCCCTGCGCCGCCGCCTGACTCTCGAGCGTCTTGACCAGCTCCGCCCAGTTGTCCTGCCCGGCGAAAAACGCCGTGAGCGCGTCCCAGTCCGCCGCCGCGATGAGCGCGCGCTTAAACTGCTCCTGCGCCTTCTTGTTCTCGGGGTCGATCTCGAGGAGCTGACGCCACAGCGACAGCCCGCGCTCAGGGCTCTGCGCGGCGGTGGCGCCGCGCGAGAGGAACGCCACGCGGTCCTCAGCGCTCAGGGCGGGGTGCGCCACGAGGCGATCGATCACCTCGTCCAACGAATCCCACGCCTTGTCCTGCTCGTAGAGCTGTGCGAGGGCGCGCAGGGGCTCGAGCGCGTCGGCGTCCTCCGCCGCCGCGCGCTCCCACAGCGTCACGGCGAGGGCGGGCATGCGGAGCTTCTTCTCGGCGTGGGCGGCGAGCGCCTGGTAGGCCTCGGAGCGGGCGGCGGGGGTGGGCTTGGTGTCGGCGAGGCGCTGGCTGTAGCTGGCCCAGCGGTCCCAGTCGCGCTGCTTCTCAAAGAGCGCCGAGAGCGCCTCTAGGGCGCCCACGTGCGCGCCGTCCTCCTCCAAGATGGCCTCGTAGATGTCCTGCGCCTCGGGCACCTTGCGGAGCTGGTTGAGGTAGAGGTCCGCCATCTCAAAGTACACCGCGAGGCGCTCCTCGCCGGCGAGCAGGTCGAGGCGCGCCTGCAGCACGTCGAGCAGCTGAGGCCACTTGCGCAGCTTGCTGTACTTGTCCTTGAGGATGGCGGCCACCTCCGCGTCGCGCGGGTCGAGCGCAAAGAGCTGCGCGTAGAGCTCGGTGAGCGTCTGCTCGGAGGTGAGGTGAGACGAGTAGAGCTCGACGAGGGCGCGCAGGCCGGCGACCTTGCCCGCCACGTCGTCCTCGGGCAGCGCGGCGATGTAGCGCTGGTAGACCTCGGCGTACTCCTTCCACTTCTCGAGCTGCGGATAGAGGGCGATGAGCGCCTCCTGCGCTTCCACGTCGTCGCGGCTGGTCTGATAGACTTGGCGCCAGAAGTCCGCCTGCATCGCCGGCTGGGCGCCCACGCGCCCCGCGAGCTGCGCCACGCGCCGCGCCGCCTCCGCGCGCGCCGCCATGGGGTCGCCCCCGATCTGCTCCACATAGACCTGCTGCACGTTGCGCCACTTGTCGGTCTCGATCAGGCGATACGCCTGCCACTCCGCCGCGGCGCCGCTGGCGCGCGCGAGGTCGCGGAGCTTGAGGTCGAGGCCCTTGTCGTCCCCCGAGTGCCGCGCGCCCAGCAGGAGCGCGTGCGCCTCCCACGGCCCGCCGGCGCCGCGCTCCGCCTCCACCGCCGCGCGCGCCGCGGCGAGCGCCTCGCCGCTGAGGGCGCGCCCCACGCGCCAGTACACGAGCGGGTCGGACGGGTCCATAGATGTAATGTCGTGATATCGAGCCGCCACCTCCGCGGGCGAGAGGCCCGCCCTGATGTCCTGAAGGAAGACTTCGATAGCGTCTATGACTGCCTGTGTCATTGATATCTCCTAGACGTGACCCGTGACGTGATCCATGACGTGACCTATGACGTGACCTATGACGTGACCTATGACGTGACCCGTGACGTGACCTGTGTGTGACCGCTGACGAGCGCGCGCGAGAGCCGCGATTTTATAGCACTCGCGCGCCCTGCTCACAACACATCTTCAGATTCTCTTCTCTAGTTCGAGCCCGTTGACTTCGTCTTGCTGATGTCCAAGAGAATCTTTTTGGCCGCCAGAATCTCGATCTTGTCGGCGCGCGCCCCCTGCTGCAGGAACTTGCGCGTGTAGACCTCCGCGGAGCGCATGTCGCTCACCTTAAAGTACGCCTTGGCCAACAAGAACAAGAGCGTCGACTCGCTGGGATCGAGGGCGTGGGCGGCCTCATAGAGGGGGATGGCGCTCATGACCTGCCCCTGCCCCTCGTAGACCTGCCCGAGGTCGCGCTTAAACTCATAGACCGCTGGGTGATTCTCGATGGCGTTCTTGAGCACCTGCGCGGCGGGACCCGCCTGACGGAAGCGCATGTAGAGGGTGGCGAGCGCCTGGTAGGGCTCCGTGAGCTGCGGCTTGACGCGGATGGCGAGCTGAAAGGCGTCCTGCGCGTCGTTAAAGCGGCGGCGGACGAGGAGGGCGAGCCCCTTGCGGAGGGCGGCCTCGCCGTGACCCCCCTTGAGGGCGATGGCCTGGTCAAACGCCTGCACCGCCTCCTCGAGGCGCCCGAGCGCCTCCTGCGCGACGCCGAGCTGGTAGAAGGTCTCGGGGTCCTTGGCGTTCACCTCCGTGCAGCGCTTGAGCGCCTTGACCGCCGCCTCAAAGCGCTCGTTGTTGGACGTGTCGCGCCCGAGGTCGTTGAGGATGATCCCCTGGTAGAAGAAGGCGCGGTCGTTGGAGGGGTCCACGTCCCCGGCGAGCTCGAGGCTGCGAATCGCCGAAATGGAGTTGCCGCCGCGAAACGCCTTGATGCCGTCGTTCATGAGCTTGATCGACTCAGCGCGCTCTGGGTGACAGCCGCTCAGGGCGCCGCTCAGGGCGCCGCTCAGGGCCAGCGAGCACGAGAGGGGCGCCGAGAGCTTGAGGGCGAGGGCGACGCGCGCGAGGAGGGGGCAGGGCATCGGCGGAGACTCCTAGAGGGACCTGTTGACGAGGGGAGCGTCGTGGGCCATGGTGAGGCAACCACGCTAGCTGATTCGGCTGAGACTGTAGAAGACAAGACACGATGAGCATGAAAAAAAATTTTGCCATGATCGGCGCAGCCGGGTTCGTCGCCCCCCGCCACATGCAGGCCATCCACGCGCTCGGGCACTCCCTCAAGGCCGCCTGCGACCCCTATGACGGCGTGGGCGTCCTCGACCGCTACTTCCCGGAGTGCCGCTTCTTTACCGAGGTGGAGCGCTTTGACCGGTACCTAGAGAAATCGCGCCGCGAGGGCCCCGAGTCGCAGATCCACTACCTGAGCGTCTGCACGCCCAACTACCTCCACGACGCCCACTGCCGCCTCGCCCTCCGCGCCGGCGCCCACGCCATCTGCGAGAAGCCGCTCGTCATCAGCCCCTGGAACCTCGACCAGCTCGCCGTCCTTGAGCGAGAGCACGAGCGGCGCGTCTACACCGTGCTGCAGCTGCGGCTCCACGACGCCGTGCGCGACCTCAAGGCGCGCATGGACGCCCTGCCCGAGGGGCAGCGGCTGCAGGTGGACCTCAGCTACATCACGCGCCGCGGGCCGTGGTACCACCACTCCTGGAAGGGCGACGCCCACAAATCGGGCACCCTCGCCCTCAACATCGGCGTCCACTTCTTTGACATGCTGCTGTGGATCTTTGGGGCGCCGCGCGAGCAGGCGGTGTTTGTGCGCGAGCACACGCGCGTGGGCGGCTTTATGGCGCTCGCGCGCGCCGACGTGCGCTGGTTCCTCTCCATCGAGTACGGCGACCTGCCGGAGTCCTCGCGCGCCAAGGGCCAGCACGCCTACCGCGCCCTCACGCTGAGCGGCGAGCGCTTTGATTTCTCCACGGGCTTCGACGACCTCCACACCAAGGTCTACGAGGACCTGCTCTCGGGCGGCGGGTTTGGACTCGATGAGGCGCGCCCGGCCATCGAGGCGGTGCACCAGATGCGCGGGCTGCCGGTGAGTCCGCTCGATGAGCGCGCGCACCCGCTGCTGCGCGGCGCCCCCCCCGCCGAGCGCGCCTGAGCGCTAGGGGTTCGTCACGCAGAGCCCCAGCCCATCCACGGGCACGCCGCCGAGGACGATGCGCCCCGCGCACGCCTGGTTGAGCGGGCAGGGGTTGAGGTAGGCGCCCGTGTCGCAGAGGCGGCGGCACGTCTGCCCGCCTGCGCTCGCCCCGAGGCAGATGAGGCCCCGCCCGCAGCTCTCCTCGAGCGGCCCGCCCTCCCGGCACGCCTCCCCGGCGGCGCGCGCGCCGACGGGGGTGCAGAAGGTGACCAGGCGCTGGTCATCGGGGCGCACGCCGAAACTGCAGAGCTCATTCTGGGCGCAGCCGTCGTCCGTGCTCGGGTCGCACTGCCCATAGGGCCCACAGTAGCCGGCGGGCTGCCCGAGCGGCCCAGAGAGGTCCACGCAGCGCTGCCCGCGCGCGCACAGAGCGGCGGCGGGGTCGGGCGGGTCGGCGGCGGGGTCGGCGGCGGGGTCGCAGGGGAGGGCGCAGGTGCTAAAGTTGCAGATCAGGCCCTCGGCGCAGGGGAGAGCGCGGTTGAACTCGTCGAGGCAGGGCTGCCCGAGGGCGCGCGCCGGGGCGGGGGCGCCGCAGCGCGTGGCGAGCCCCGAGAGCTGGCACTGCGGCGTGTCGCCGGCGCACGGCGCGCCCGTGAGCAGGTCGCAGCCGTCGCCCGGCACGCAGCGCCCCTGGTAGACCTGCCCGCCGGGGATAGGCGCGCAGGAGGCGCCCTGCGGGCAGGCGGCGGCCCGGAGGCGCGGGTCGCAGGGGTCGCCCATGGGGACTCCGCCGTCGATGAGGGCGCCCTGGTCGGCGGGCGGGGCGGCGTCCTCTGGCGGCGCGAGGTCGAGGAGCGGCGGCGGCGCGAGGTCGGGCGGCGGCGCGAGGTCGGGCGGCGGCGCGGCGTCGGCGGAGATCGACGACATGTCGGGCTTGGGGAGTACGTTGAGCCCGTCGACCGAGAGGTTGCTGAGGGCGCTGCCGCTGTCGCAGCCGGCGACGCAGAGGAGCGCGCAGAGGAGGACGCTGAGGGGCGCGCGGGGGATGGCGCCGAGCGGGGCGCGGGCGGGCGTTGAGATCATGGAGGCATCCTCGGGGGCGGGGAGGGGGGGCGCAGCGGACGCGCGGATTGAGTCTCCGCGCGCGTCAAGCTAACATCGCGCAGGGCGCCTGTCGCCATCAAATCCTCACCCCTCATCCTCACCCCTCATCGACATCGAGGTCTCAGCGTGAGAGCAGCCCCGCCCTCCCCCGCGCCCCCCCGCCGCGCCCCCGCCGCGCCCCTCGCGCCCCTCGCGCCCCTCGCGCCCCTCGCCCTCATGGCCCTCTTCGCCCCCATCGCC
>VGTA01000009.1 GCA_016874875.1 Deltaproteobacteria bacterium
GGGGGGGGGGCGGGGGGGGGGGGGGGGGGTGTGGGGGGGGGGGGGGGGGGGGGGGGGGGGGGGGGGGGGGGGGGGGGGGGGGGGGGGGGGGGGGGAGGAGGGGGGGGGGGGGGAGGGGGATGTGGCGCGCGTGTGGCGCCTCGGGGCGCCGGAGGGGGTGCCGCGGGGAGGGGCGCCGCGCGCGCCCGCTCTGGAGGCTTGCGCGTTTTGAGCGACGGAGGGGGGGAGGCGCTGAGAGGTGTCTGAGATGTGCTGTCTGAGAGGTGCCAGGCACTCGTTATGTGCCTGCCGATGCTGATCTTTTTTACCTCGTGCGCGCCCGCTTCACCCCCCCTCCACGCCCGCGCCGCCGCGCCGCTCGCCGCCAGGCGCCCCTCAAGCGCCACGATTCCCCCCTCTGGCGCCGCTCCCGCTGAGGGGTGGCTGAGAGGTGGCTGAGAGGTGGCTGAGAGGTGCCAGGCACTCGTTATATGCCCGCCGATGCTGACATTTTTACCCCACGCGCGCCCGCTCCACCTCACCCCTCAGCGCCCGCACCGCCGCGCCGCTCACCGCCAGGCGCCCCTCGAGCGCCACGAGCCCCCCCTCCGGCGCCACCCCCGCGGCGGCCGCGAGGCGCTCGGCGACCTCCTGCCCGCGCACCACCAGCGCCGCCCGCGCCGCGCCGCCGCGGCGGGCTCCGCGCAAGAGGAGCGGGCGGGCGAGGAGCCACAGGGGGGCCGCCGCCGGCAGCGGCGTGACGGCCATCCACGCGCGCAGCCCGCTCACGCCCCGCCCCCCTCCGCGCGCTCCGCCGCGTGCGCGCGCTGATGACTCGCCGTGAGCGCCTCCTCCAAGAGCCCTTGCTGAAAAATCGCCCCGTCCTCCGCGCGCATCGCCGTGAGGTAGCGCCCCCAGATGCAGCCCGTGTCGAGCGCGCAGGTCTGCGCCCCGCGGCGCAGGCCCAGCGCCGCCCAGTGCCCAAAGTAGAGCGTCCTGGGGCGCGCGCTATCAAACGGCGCGCGCCCCTCATAGAGCATAAACCAGGGCTGCGCGCCGCGCGTGACCTCCGTCGGCCCCCCCTTGTGGCGCTCGTCCACCTCGCCGCTCGCGCTCACCACTCGCACGCGCGTGAACCACGCGAGGTCCCCCACCCACGCCGGCGGCGGCTCGAGATCCACGTCGCTGTGCAGGCGCAGGCGCTTGCGGCTGGGGTGGTAGCGCGCGAGCGTCTCGAGCCCGCCCGGCGCGCGCAGCGCCTCCTCGGCGGCGCGCGCGTGCGCCGTAGCCTCCGCCCAGCTCCACCGCGGGTTGATGCCCGCGTGGACCATGGCGCGCTCCCCCTCCTGATACAAGAGGGGCTGCGCGCGCAGCCACCCGAGCAGCTCAGGGGCGTCTGGGGCCGCGAGGCACTCGCTGAGGGTGTCGCCCTCCCCCTGCGCGGCGCCGGCGCTGCAGGCGAGCAGGTGCAGGTCGTGGTTGCCGAGCACCACCCGCGCCCGCGCCCCGAGGCCCTTGAGCGCGCGCAGCACCTCAAGGGAGCCCGCGCCGCGGTTGACGAGGTCGCCCACGCACCAGAGCTGGTCGTCGCCCGAGAGCGACAGCTGCGCGAGCAGCGCCTGGAGGGTGCGCGCGCACCCCTGGATATCTCCGATCACATAAGTCGCCATGACGCGGCCTCCGCTCTCACGTCGCCCCAAGCGAGCCATCGAGAGCCTGGCGGAGCTTATCGGTATCGGGCGGTTGACGCTTGAACTTTGTGCACAACTTTGTGCTACACACATCAACCCCCCCACGCGCTGACAGACGCTCAAGGAGCGCCGATGACCCCTCCGCTCTCTGCCCTGCCCGCCGCGCTTAAGGAGCGCGCCGAGCAGAGCGCCCAAAAGCGCGCCCAAAAGCGCGCCCGCCGCGCCCACCTCCCCCTCGCCCTCGCCCTGAGCGCCGTGAGCGCCCTCTGCGCCGCCTCCGCGCGCCACGCGAGCGCGCAGCCCCGCCAGAGCGCCCCGCGCCTCACGGAGCCCGCGCCCCCCACGCTCACCCTTGAGCAGCGCCTCGACGAGTCCTTTGGGGCCTTTGTGGGCCACATCGCCAGCGTCCTCCTGTGGGACGTGGTGTTCTGGGACAACGCCCCCGCGCTCAGCGAGGGCGTCACCCTCACGCTGCCGCGCCCCGCGCGCGCGCTCCACGCCGACCCGCTCGGCTGGGGCTTCTTGACCCAAGACGCTGGCGGCGTCAGCCTGCGCGGGCTCGACGGCGACGAGCAGGCGCGCTTTGAGTGGCGGGGCGAGGGCCCCCTCGAGCGCGTGGCGGTGAGCCCCGACGGCCGCCGCGTCTACCTGAGCGGCGGCGACCGCCTGCAGCGACACCTGCGCCCCTTTGACCGCGCGCAGGCCCTCGAGGTGCCCGGCGGGTCGCTCACGCTCATCGAGGCGCTCCCCCTCGCGCGCGCCGCCGGGGCGCCGCCGGCGCCCACGCTGCTTTTCGCGGCGGGCGGCGGGCGCCTCTTCACCGATGAGGGCGACGCCGCCCTCAAGGAGCTCCCCGCGCGCCTCGACGCGCCGGTGGTGGCGCTCGCCGCGCGCGCCGACGGCGCCTACTGGGCGGCGGCCTCGGCGGCGGGCGAGGTGGCGGTCTTTGACGCGCGCGCCGGCGACCGCCTCGTGGGGCAGGTGTACGTGGACACCCGCGCGGCTGGGCCCGTGGCGCGGGTGGGCCTCGAGCGCTTCGCGCGCCCCGGCGCGCCGGCGGAGCAGCGCCTCTGGGTGCAGACGGCGCAGGGCGTGGCGGCGTGGGACGTGGGGCGCGGCGAGGAGCTCTTTCCCACCATCACGCTGCGCGACCTCAAGGGCGCGGTGGCGCTCCCGGGGGGGCTCCTGGCGCTCAGCGATGACGCCCTGCGCCTCCTGCCCTGGGACGGGCGCCTGCCAGGAGAGCTCGTGGGGGGCGAGGTCGCGCGCGGCGCGCGGGCACTCAGCGCGCGCGACGGGCAGGCGTGGCTCACCCTCGCCAACGGCGCCACGCGCCTGCTCAACATCGACGCGCGCCCCGCCGAGCCCCTCGGCGCCGACCTCGGCGCCCCCACGCCCCCCCCCGCCGTCCTCGGCCCCCCCCGCCTGACGCGCGCGCCCACAGTCCTCTACGCGCACGTGGCGGGGCGCCTCGTCTCCCTCGACGGCGACCGCGTCACGGTGTGGCGCGCTCAGGCCGTCCGCCTCCCCCTCGTGGTCTTGTGGCTCGTGCTGGGCGCCGTCTTCTTGACCGTCCGCATGCGCTTTGTGAATCTCCGCCTCTTCACGCACGCCGTCGCCGTGGTGCGGGGGCGCTATGACGACCCGGCGGCGGCGGGGGAGGTGAGCCACTTCCAGGCGCTGACCTCGGCGCTCTCCGCCACCGTGGGCCTCGGCAACATCGCCGGCGTGGCGATCGCGGTGAGTCTAGGCGGCGCGGGCGCCACGCTCTGGATGATCGTGGCGGGCCTCCTCGGCATGGCGTCCAAGTTCACGGAGTGCACCCTCGGGCAGAAGTATCGCCGCGTGGGGACCGACGGGCACGTGATGGGCGGCGCCATGCACTACCTGTCGGCCGGCCTCGCAGCCGAGCGCGGCCTCCCGCGCCTCGGCAAGACGCTCGCGGTGCTCTTTTCGCTGCTGTGCGTGGGCGGCTCCTTTGGCGGCGGCAACGCCTTTCAGGTGAAGCAGTCCCTCGGCGCCCTGCGCGCCGTCGCGCCGAGCCTCAGCGACCACGAGTGGGTCTACGGGCTGGGGATGACGCTCTTGACGGGGGCCGTGATTCTGGGGGGGATCAAGAGCATCGCGCGCACGGCGGAGAAGATCGTGCCTGTGATGTGCGGGCTCTACGTCGCCTGCTGCCTCTACATCATCGGCGCCAACCTCAGCGCCCTGCCGAGCGCGCTCCTCGAGATCGCGCGCGGCGCGTTCGCGCCCGACGCGCTCTACGGGGGCCTCGTGGGGGTGCTCGTGGTGGGCTTTCAGCGCGCCGCCTTCTCCAATGAGGCGGGCATCGGCTCCGCCGCCATCGCCCACGCCGCGGCGAAAACGGCCTACCCGGTGCGCGAGGGCGTGGTGGGGCTCCTAGAGCCCTTTATCGACACGGTGGTCATCTGCACCATGACGGCGCTGGTGATCGTGATCACACACGCGCACCAAGACCCCGCGCTCGGCGCGGTGATCGCGGCGCGGGACGGGGCGGCGCTGACGTCGGCGGCGATGGGGGGCGTGATCTCGTTCGCGCCCTATGTGCTCGCGCTGGCGGTGGTCCTGTTCGCCTACTCCACCATGATCTCGTGGTCGTACTACGGGGAGCGCTGCTGGGCGTGGCTCTTTGGGGCGGAGCCGGCGCTCTTCTCGCTCGGGCGCTACAGCTCCCACATCTACCGCGCGCTCTTCTTGCTGTGCGTCTTCCTCGGCGCCGTCATGAACGCGAGCAGCATCCTCGATTTTAGCGACCTGATGATTCTGGGGATGGCCTTCCCCAACATCCTCGGGCTCCTCTTGCTGAGCAAGGGCGTGCGCGCGGACCTCGACTCCTATGAGCACAAGCTGCGAGCCGGAGAGCTGCCCGTGTACACCCCCCCCCCTCCCCCCGCCGCCGCCCCCCCCGCCGCCGAGCCCCCGCCGGACGCGCCTGGGAATACCTGAGCGCCCCGCGGCGGTCTCAGGGCGCGCCCGCCCCTCACCCTCGCCGCGCCCCTCACCCTCGCTCCTCACCCTCGCCCTCCTAGGAGCCGCCCGTGATTCCCATCCTGTCTCTCGTGTTCTCTTGGGTCAGCCCCAGCCTCGCCTAGTTCACTTTTGGCTTCACGCTCTTCCTCTTTGAGCTGGTGACGCCGGGCTTCTTCTTGTTCTTCTTTGGGGTGGGCGCGTGGCTCGTGTCGCTCGTCCGCAGCTGGCGCTCTTCATCACCTCCTCCGTCGTGTGCCTCGCGCTCTTCCGCAGCCGCCTCAGCGAGCTCTTGAATCGCGAGACCAACGAGGCGAGCGCGCTCGTCGAGCAAGAGCAGGTGGGGCGGCGCGTGAGCGTGGTCCGCGCCATCTCGCCCGACCACCCGGGGCGCGTCCTCGTGCATGGGGTGGAGTGGAGCGCGCGGAGCGATGAGGCGCTCGCGGAGGGCGAGGTGGCGGAGGTCGTGGGGCGCGAGAGCATCACCCTCGTGGTGCGGCGCGCTCCTCCGCGCGGGCAGGCGTGAGGGGCCGTGGCGCGTTGACCTGGTCGGCTGGTTTTGCTTTATTTATTTCTTTTGACTAATATTGCCCAATGTTGCCCAATATTGCCACATATTGAATCTTAACCCCATCTCTCCCATCGAGTACCGCGAATGACCCCAGGCGTCATGATCTTGTTCTTGTTCTTCGTCTTCCTCTTCATCGTGTTCATGAAGACCATCCACGTCGTCCCGCAGCGCATCGCCTATGTGGTGGAGCGCCTCGGCAAGTACAGCAAGACCCTCGACGCGGGGTTTTATGTGCTGGTGCCCTTTGTGGACCGCGTGGCCTATCGCCACTCCCTCAAGGAGATCGCGGTGGACGTCCCCTCGCAGACCTGCATCACCAAGGACAACGTGGCGGTGGAGGTGGACGGCATCCTCTACCTGCAGGTGGTGGACCCGGTGCGCGCCTCCTACGGCATCAATGACTACATGTTCGCTAGCGCGCAGCTGGCGCAGACGACCATGCGCAGCGTGATCGGGAAGCTCGACCTCGACAACACGTTCGTGGAGCGCGAGACGATCAACGCGAACATCGTGGACGCGGTGGACAAGGCCTCTGACCCGTGGGGGGTGAAGATCACCCGCTACGAGGTGAAGAACATCACGCCCCCGCGCTCGATCAACGAGGCGATGGAGAAGCAGATGCGCGCGGAGCGCGAGAAGCGCGCGCAGATCCTCGAGTCGGAGGGTGAGCGTCAGGCGAAGATCAACCGCGCTGAGGGTGTTCGCCAAGAGACCATCGCGTTCTCTGAGGGCGAGAAGCAGAAGCGCATCAACGAGGCCGAGGGGCAGGCGGCGCAGATCGAGCTGGTGGCGCGCGCCACGGCGCAGGGGATCCGCGAGATCGCGACGGCGATTCAGGCGCCCGGGGGGCAGGAGGCGGTCAGCCTGCGCGTGGCGGAGCAGTACCTGATCGAGTTCGGGAAGCTCGCCAAGACCAACAACACTATGATCGTCCCCTCGGATCTCACGGACCTCACGAGCGTGCTCGCCTTGTCGAGCAAGGTGCTCGCGAAGAAGCCCTGAGGGGGCACCCCGCTCAGCTCAGGCGCCTAGCCCCTGCGCGAGGCACGCCAGGCAGAACAGCAAGAAGGCGAACTCAAAGACGGGGGGCTTGCCGTAGGTGGCGGTGGTGAGGTTGAGGCTAGCGACGTTCATCGGCTGAGCATGAGCAAACATGTGAGCGCTCTCTTGGCGCGCCGTGTGGGGCGCATGGGGTGGTGAGACGCGGCTCATATACTCTCGGCTGATATCCCCGTCAATAGATTTCGATGGGGGTCCAGCGAGAGGGCGGAGGGGAGGGCGCGGGGGGCGGTAAAGGCGTAAAGGCGCTCAAGAAGGGCGCTCGAACGCCTCCCCCTCCCCCGCCACCTCCACCGCCACCCCATGCACCAGCCCCAAGCGCGCCGCCTCGGCGCGCTCGCGGGCGCCGCGCGAGGGGTCGAGGGCGCCGAGGAAGGACGCCTTGCGGAGCAGCGCGCGCACCTCGTAGAGCGGCGAGAGGAGCTCGGCGGGGGCGGCCTCGAGGCGCTCGAGCGCCTCCTGCGCGGCGCCGCGCTCGTTGAGGAGGGCGCAGAGGGCGACGAGGCGCTCATCGGCCACGGCGCGCGCCTCGCGCGACGCGCGGGGGGAGTCGCTCAGGGCGCGGAGGGCGCGCGCGCACCCCTCGGCGTCCCCCGCCACCGCCCGCCCCTCGGCGAGCCAGAGGGCGGCCTGCGACCAGAGGGGCTCGGGGGGTGGGGGGGGGGCGAGGCGCGTGAGCTGGCCCTCGCAGGCGTCGAGCAGCGCAGGGGTGAGGTCGGCGGCCTCCGGGCCCCCCGCGCTCGCCGCGCGGAGCGCCGCGCGGAGGCGGGCCCAGGGGGCGAGGTCGGGGTCGTGCGCCGCAAGCGCCGCCGCGCGCGCCGGGCTCGGCGCTAGGGGACCGTCGGGGCGCTCTAGGCGCCAGGCGTCGAGGGGGCTGAGGAGCGCCTCGAGCTGCGCGCGCACGCCCGCGCTCAGGGCGAGGGGGCGGTGGAGCAGCGCGGCGAACGCAACGTCGGCGCTGAGGTCGCTCGGCAGCGCGCTCACCACCCCCGCCCCCGAGGAGCGCTGGCGCACGCCAAAGTCGCCGTCGCCGCGCCAGAGGTCGTAGAGGCGGCGCCAGCCCTCGCAGGCCCCCGGCGCCGGCAGGTGAGCGCCGCAGCGGACGAGCTGCCCAAAGCGCTCGGCGCGCGGCGCGCGGGCGGGCTGCGCCGCCTCCCAGAAGAGCCCGTCGACGAGGTGCGCCCACGCGGGCAGCGGCGGCGGCGGGGCGGCGGGCGCCGCCACCTCGCTGGCCTCCCAGATGAGGCAGCGGCGCTGCACGAGCGCGCAGGCGCGCGGCGCCAGCTCGAGCAGGCGCGCGAGGGTGCGCGGGCGGCGCGCCACGAGCGTGACCCAGGTGGCGGCCTGCTTGAGCTGCCCCCGCTGCCCGTCGAGCGTCTTGAGGGTCGCCGTCACCACCTCGTCTGACTCCTCCATGAGGTCGTCGAGGCCGTCGAGGGCGAACAGGCGGCGGTTGAAGTGGTCGCCGCGGTGGCGCGTGAGCGGCTCGGGGAGCGGGCGGCTGGGGGTGACCACGCAGCGGACCACGTCCACCCCCTGCTCCGCCACCAGCTGCGCCCAGCGCGACACCGCCACGTCCCCCGAGCACAGCAGCAGCCCGAGGCGCGGCTCGGCGCCCGCCGACAGCAGCCAGCGGGCGTAGTGGCGCGCCTGCCAGATCTGCGCCTGCGCGCCCACGTCGGCGCGCGCCAGCGTCCACGGGTCGAGGTCCGCGAGGGCGCTCACGCGCGCGCCCCCTCGCCGCCCGCACCGCCCTCCACCGCGCGGCGGGCGAGGGCGGCGGCGCCCTCGGGGGGGAAGGCGCGCTGCACGTCGCGCCAGGCGCGCTCCACGTGGTAGTCGCGCGTGTAGCCGTAGCCGCCGTGAATCTGCAGCGCGCGGTCGCAGGCGGCGTGCCCGGCGTCGGCGGCGAGGAGGCGGGCGCTGGCGGCGAGGCGGGCGCCCTCCTCCGCGCGCTCGCCGTCGAGGGCGGCGGCGGCGGCGTACGAGAGGAGGCGGGCGGCGTCGAGCTCCGTGAGCGAGTCGGCGAGCATCCACTGGATCGCCTGCAGCTCCGCGATGGGCCGCCCGAACTGCACGCGCTCCTGCGCGTAGCGGCGCCCCAGCTCCGTCGCGCGCGCCCCGAGGCCCACGGCGAGGGCGGCCCACGCGAGGTCCGCCGCCGCCTCAGCGCCGAGGCGGGCGCGCGGCGAGAGGGGGGTGGCGAGGACGCGGGCGTCGCTGAGGTCCACGTCCGCCCACTCCGCGCAGCGCAGCCCGAGCCGCCCGGCGTGAGGCGCGCGCCGCACGCCGGGGCCCTGCAGGTCCACCGCGTAGAGGCGGTCGCCCTGCGGCACGAGCGCCCAGCGCGCGCTCTCGGCCCACGGCGTGTCGAGCAGCGCCCCGGTGGCGCCGCGCGAGGTGATGTGGAGCGCGCCGCGCGCCCAGGTGGCGCCGCCCTCAAGCCCGTCGGGGGCGCAGCGCGCCGCGGGGCCGTTGGTGAGGCCCACCTTGAGCGCGAGGGAGGGCTCGTAGGCGGCGAGCGCCTCCACCACGCGCAGGGCGGCCAGCAGGCCGAGGCCTACGCCCCCCTGCTCCTCGCGCAGGGTGATCAGGTCGAGGCCGAGCGCGCTGAGGTCGCGCACGACGCGCGCGGGCAGCTCCCCCTGCGCGTCCCACCCCTCGGCGTGGGGGGCGAGGGCGGCGTCGCCCCAGGCGCGCAGGGAATCGTGGAGGAGCTTCTCTTCGTCAGAGGTGGGGTAGAGACCTTCGTTGAGCATGAGCGTGGGCATCCTTGGGGGCGGGGGGAGGGGTCACTCGGGCTGAGGGGGTCACTTGTACTGATAGGTGTTGTTGCACCGCGGGTTGTTGTCCACCAGCCCGTCGCAGTCGTCGTCGCGCCTGTTGCAGATCTCAGGGGACACACGAATCTGCGCGGAGCAGACGAGCGACAGCCGATCACCGCTGCAGACAAAGCTCCCCGTGGCGTAGCACGCCAGGTACGAATCGTCACAGAACGCGCCGAGCGCCTCAAAGCCCTCATCGACGCGCCCGTCGCAGTCGGTGTCGCGCGTGTCGCCGCAGAGCTCGGCGCTCGGCGCGCCGGGCGCGCAGTCGCTCACCACCCGCCCCGCGTCGCAGCGCTCCACCCCGGAGCGCCTGCACTCCCCGGTCCCGCAGGTCACGGACCGCGAGAACGCCTCATCGGTGCGCCCGTCGCAGTCGTCGTCCACGGCGTCGCAGTCGGTGTCGGGGCGGGCGGCGGCGGTATTGGGGGTGCAGACCGACACCACGTCGCCCCCCACGCAGGCGAGGTGGCCGTTAAAGACGCGGCACGCGCCCACGCCGCAGGTGATCTGCGCGCTAGGGGGCACGTAGTCCTCGTCAGCGACGCCGTCGCAGTCGTCATCCACGCCGTCGCAGGACTCGTCAACGGTGGTGGTGGGGGTGACGCAGGTGTTCACGAGGCCGGCGTTGGTGCAGATGAGCGGGGCGGTGGCGCCGCAGGAGCCGAGGGGGCACTGCGCGATCTGCGGGGCGTAGGCCTCGTCGAGGCGCCCGTCGCAGTCGTCGTCCACGCGGTCGCAGTCCACGTCGGGGGCGCTGGCGGCGGCGTTGGGGGCGCACTCCTCGCGCACCTGACCGCCCACGCAGGTGGCGCGGACGCCCACGGCGCAGGCGCCCACGCCGCACACCACGAGCGCCCCAGCGAAGTCCTCGTCCACGCGCCCGTCGCAGTCGGCGTCGAGGGCGTCGCACACGGGGTCGGCGGGGGCGGGGGCGCCGGGGGCGCAGGAGTTCACGATGACGCCGCCGAGGCAGCGCAGCTGGCCCACGCGGGCACAGGCGCCCTGCCCGCACGCAGTGGGCACGGGGGCGACGGCCTCGTCGACGCGCCCATCGCAGTCCTGGTCGGTGAGGTCGCAGGAGGAGTCGGGGAGCGGGGCGCCCGGGGTGCACTGCTCCTGCACGGCGCCGCCGACGCAGACGCGCAGGCCCGTGGCGGCGCAGGCGCCCACGCCGCAAGAGACGGCCTGCACGGGGAAGCCCTCGTCGGTGCGCCCGTCGCAGTCGCGGTCGACGCGGTCGCAGGTGGCGTCGCGCTCCCCCGGCGCGGGGACGGGCGCCGCGCAGGAGTCCACGAGGCGGCCGCTGACGCAGCGCAGGGCGCCCTGCGCGGCGCAGGCGCCCACGCCGCAGGCGGTGGGGGTGGGGGAGACGTCCTCGTCGAGGCGCCCGTCGCAGTCGTCGTCGCGCCCGTCGCAGGTGGCGTCGCGCGCAGCGGGCGAGCCCTCCACGCATGTGTTGAGGAGGGCGCCGTTGAGGCAGATCAGCTGCCCCTCCGCGGCGCAGGCGCTCGCGCCGCAGGAGGTGGGCGCGGGCGCGTAGGACTCGTCGGCGCGCCCGTCGCAGTCGTCATCCACGCCATCGCAGTCGGCGTCGCGCTCGCCCGCGGGCGGCGTGCTGGGCACGCACGAGTCGCGAAGGCGCCCCCCGACGCACTCGATGAAGCCCTCGCGCACGCACACGCCCACGCCGCAGCGCGTGGAGGAGGGCGCGTGGTCCTCGTCGAGCTCGCCGTCACAGTCGAGGTCGATGTCGTCGCAGCGATCATCGGAGGAGAGGGGAGCGAGGGGGACGCAGCGGTCCACGAGGGTCGGGGGGGTCCGCTGCGCGTCGCAGGAGGCCTCCCCCGACGTACGGCAGGCGCCCACGCCGCACTCGGTCTCCTGCGTGGAGGACGCCTCGTCGATGCGCCCGTCGCAGTCGTCGTCCACCCCATCGCAGGTGTCATCGGGGCCGAGGGGGGGCGCGGGGGCGCAGGTGTCGCGGACGGCGCCCTCCGCGCAGACCCGCGCGCCCTCCGCGGCGCAGGCGCCCACGCCGCAGGTGGTGGGGGCGGGGGCGTGGCCCTCGTCGGTGACGCCGTCGCAGTCGTCGTCGCGCCCGTCGCAGGAGGCGTCGCGCTCGCCGGGGAGCGGGGCGCCTGGGGCGCAGACGTCGCGCGGCGCGTTGTTGAAGCAGAGGCGGCTGCCCTCGCGGGCGCACTCGCCCACGCCGCAGACGACGGCGACGGGGAGGGCGTCCTCGTCGGCGCGCCCGTCGCAGTCCTCGTCGAGGGCATCGCAGCGCTCGTCGAGGGGGGCGGGGGCGCCGGGCTGGCAGGTGCTGCGGGGGGCGCCGTCATCGCAGACCACCTGCCCCGAGGCGGCGCAGGCGGCCTCGCCGCACGACACGACGTCGCGCACAAAGCCCTCGTCGACGAAGCCGTCGCAGTCGGCGTCCACCCCATCGCACAGGGCGTCCTCCTCGCCGGCGGGGGGGCGCGGGGCGTCGCTGACGGCGGTCGGCAGGCAGGCGGCGTCGCCCTCGCGCGCGGGGGCGGGCGCAGCGCCAGGGGCGGGGGCGGCGAGGGCGGCGAGGGCGGCGAGGGCGCCCTCGTCGACGCCCGTGACGCAGCGGTAGGCGGCGGGCGCCGCGCAGGCGCCGAGGCCGTAGACGCAGGGGTCGCCGAGCGTCACGCCGGCGGGGGTGAGCGCCTCATCCACGAGCCCGTCGCAGTCATTGTCGAGGGCGTCGCACCGCTCGGGGGCGACGTCTGGCTCGCGCACGAGGGCGCAGCGCACCGCGCGCTCGCCCGCGCACACCTGCACGCCCTCCACGGCGCACGCGCCCGCCCCCTCCGCGCAGGGCTCCCCCACCCCAAAGCCCTCGTCGCTGAGGCCATCGCAGTCGTTGTCGAAGCCGTCACAGCGCTCCGCCGCCTCCCCGTCGGGGCGCGCCCAGTCGCAGAGGGGCGCGCCGCCCACGGCCACGGGCAGGACGCGCCCGTCGGCAGCGCGCGCGAGGGAGAGGCGCAGGCGGAGAGCGCAGCCCTCCTCGAGCGCGCAGGGGGCGGCGGGGTCCACGGCGGCGCAGTCGCCCTCGGCGCCCTCGCGCCAGAGGGTGAGCGCGGCGGGGGTGGGGCGCGCCTCGTCGCCCACGCGGGCGGCAGGGAGGGTGAGGGCGCCGCCGTCGCGCAGGCGGAGCGCCCCCTCCCGCCAGGTGGCCGGCAGCCCCAGCCGCCCGCCGGGGAGGTCTACGCTGAGGCAGGCGCGCGGCTCCGTGTCGAGGTCGCGCGCGCAGCTCTCGTTGGGCGTGTTGAGGTTGAGAGGGGCGAGGCACTCATCAAGGGAAGGGGTGACGTCGTCGCTCAGAGGGGGCGCGTCGCACGAGAGGAGCGCGGCGCTGAGCGCGGCGCTGAGCGCGGCGCTGAGCGCGGCGCTGAGCGCGGCGCTGAGCGCCGCGCGGCGGGGGGTGGGGCGCATAAGGGGGTACTCCGTGGCGCGCGCCGTGGGGCGCTCAGTGCGACGAGGCTTGAGCTTGTGTGGACTCGAGCTTGTGTGGACTCGAGCTTGTGTGGACTCGATGATTGAGGTTAGGTGGTGTGGGCGCGCCGCGCAAGGCGCGCCCCAGCGCCGCGAGACGTTCTTCACCGCGCGGCGCGCGCAGGAGGTGCCCGAGGTGCCCACGTCCCCTGTCCTCTATCGCGGCATGAGTCGCGAGGCGCTCGGCGCCGCCTACAACAACCGCGCCGCGGTGGGGCGCTTTGAGGAGATCGCGGCGGACCACGCAGCGCGCGGCGAGGCGCTGCTCGGCGCCCTCGGCCGCGGGGCGCTCGGCGGCGTGCGGCGCGTGGAGCTGCCCTACGGCGACGCCCCGCGCCAGCGCCTTGAGCTCTTCGCGCGCCCTGAGCCGCGCGCCCCGCTGTGCGTCTTTGTGCACGGGGGGTACTGGCAGGCCACCGACAAGGAGGCCTCGCGCTTCTTGGCGGCGGGGCCCCTCGCGCGCGGCTTCTCCGTGGCGCTCGTGGAGTACACGCTGGCGCCGGCGGCCACGGTGGCGGAGATGGTGAGGGAGGTGCGGGCGGCGGTGGCGTGGCTGGCGGCGCGGGGCGGGGCGCTGGGGTTTGACGGGGAGGGGCTCTTCTTGGTGGGGCACTCGGCGGGGGGGCACCTCGTGATGGAGGCGCACGACCACCCGAGCGTGCGCGGGCTCTTGCCGGTGAGCGGGCTGTTTGACCTCGAGCCGATCCGCCTCTGCTATCTCAATGACCGCCTCGGGCTCACCGCGGAGGAGGCGCGCCGGCTGAGTCCGGCGGCGCACCCCCCGGCGCGCTGCGCGCCCGTGGCGGTGGCGGTGGGGGGCGGGGAGCTGCCCGAGCTGCGGCGCCAGTCGACGGAGTACGCCGCGCGGCTGGCGGCGGCGGGGGTGGCGGTGGAGCTGAGGGCGCTGGGGGCGCACGACCACTTCTCGGTGCTCGAGGAGCTGGCGTCGCCGGGGGGGGCGCTGTGTGAGGAGCTGGTGAGGATGCGGGGCGCGCTCGCCCCTACACCAAGAGTCGCCGCGTGAGGTGATCGAGCAAGAGACGCCCCCGCGCCGTCGCCCGCCAGCGGCGCTCGCCCCCCTCCGCCCCCACCACCTCGAGCAGCCCCGCCACCACCTGCCGCGCCGCCCGCGCCCCCACGCGCTCCTCGAGCAGCGGCGTCACCCGCACCCCCTCCGCGAGGCGCAGCCCCACCAAGAGGCGCTCATCACACAGCGCCTCGGCGTCGAGGGTGGCGCGCTCCTCCTCCACGCGCGAGAGGTCCCCCGAGCGCGCCGCGGCCATATAGCGATCGGGGTCGCGCGCGTTCTGCCAGCGCGCCCCCCGCGCCTCCCGCTCCGCCCCTCCCCACACGAGTCCGTGCGCCCCCGCCCCCACGCCGAGGTAGCGACCGAGGCGCCAATACAGCGAGTTGTGGATCGCCTCGCGCCCGGGGCGCGCCGCGTTGCTCACCTCGTAGAGGGGCAGGCCGGCCGCCGCTAGGCGCGCGGCGAGCGCCTCATAAGCGTCCGCGAGCGCCTCGTCGGGCTCGAGCAGCTCCTCGCCCCGTCGGGCGCGCGCGCCGAACGCCGTCTTGGGCTCCACCGTGAGCTGGTAGAGCGACACGTGGTCGGGGTCGAGCGCGAGCGCCTCCTCGAGGTCCTCGAGGGCCCCGGCCGCCCCCTGCCCCGCGAGCCCATGAATGAGGTCGAGACTCACGCGCTCGATCCCCGCCGTCCGCGCCCACCCCACCGCGCGGCGCACATCGTCGGGGGAGTGGAGGCGCCCGAGCTGGCGCAGGCGCGCCGGGTTGAGGGACTGCGCGCCGAGGCTGAGGCGGTTGACCCCCGCCGCCGCCCACGCCCGCGCCTGCTCGAGCGTCAGCTCCCCTGGGTTGGCCTCGAGCGTGACCTCCGCCCCCGCCTCCACCCCCAGCGCCGCCGCCGCCGCCTCCAGCCACGCCCCCACCGCCCGCGGACTCCACAGCCCCGGCGTGCCGCCGCCGAGGTAGAGACTCACCAGCGGGCGCGGCGCCTCGAGCGCCGCCACCCGCGCCCTGAGCTCCTCGACCACCGCCTCTAGGTAGCCCTCGTGCGGAATCGGGCGCGTGGTCAGCGTGAAATCGCAGTACGGGCAGCGGCGCGCGCAGTAGGGGAAGTGCAGGTAGAGGCCGAGGGGCGGCGGCTCTGGGGGGGCGGCGTGCTGGCTCAAACGCTTGACCTCTCGCGCGGGTAGGTTCATACACCATAGCATGCGCGAGTCCACACCGCACCCCGCGCCGCCGCGCGCCCCCCCCCCCCCCGAGGCCCCCATGGAAGAGCTTGACGCGCACCCACACGCCCTAGCGCCGCGCTATCGAATCCACACCGTGGCGGAGCTCACGGGCGTCCCCGCGCCCACGCTGCGCGCGTGGGAGCGGCGCTACGGGCTGCCCGCCCCGCAGCGCGGCCCCAACGCCTACCGCCTCTACTCCAACCGCGACGTCACCCTCCTGCGCCGCGCGCGCGCCCTGTGCGAGCAGGGGCTGGCGCCGAGCGAGGCGGCGCGCGTGGCGCGCAGCGAGCTTGAGTCTCTCGGGGCGGGGGGGGGCGCGGGGAGCGCGGGGCGCGAGGAGCGGCGCGCGGCGCTCAGCCTCGACGAGGCGCGCGCCGACATCCTCATCGCCACCCGCGCCCTCGACGAGGAGGCGCTCACCCGCGCCGTGGAGCGCGCACTCGCCATCGGCTCCGCCTGGGACGTGTATGAGGGCGCCCTGCGCCCCGCCCTCCTCGAGGTGGGCGAGTGGTGGGCGCAGGACTCCGCCTGCGTGGCGCACGAGCACCTCCTCTCGCGCGTGGCCGAGGAGGCGCTCGGGCGCCTCCTGCGCCTCACCCGCCCGCCGCGCCCGCGCCGCCGGTTGCTCTTTGCGTGCGTGGAGGGCGAGCTCCACGACCTGCCGCTCCGCGCCCTCGCCCTGCGCGCCTCGCAGGCGGGCTTCCTGCCGCTCATCTTGGGCGCCAACACGCCGCCGAGCGCCCTCGCCGCCGCCGTGGATGGCCTCGCCCCCGACGTCGTGGTCCTCTCCGCCACCACCGCGCTCACGGGGCGGGGGCAGGAGGCGCGCGCCCCGTCCCTGCTCGGCGAGTACGCCCGCGCCTGCGGGGGGTGTCCCTGGCTCATCGGGGGGCGCGCGCCACGCCAGTGGTTCGCGGAGGGCGCGCGGCGCGCGGCGCGCGGGGGCGGCGGGCACGCGCTCGAGCCCTTCGCCGAGAACATCACCCTCGAGGACGACCGCTTTGAGGAGCGCCTAGAGGCGCTCCTGGGCGCCGCGGGAGCCCCGCGATGAGCCACACCCGCGCCTACACGATCACCGAGCTGCTCTTCGTGGTGCTCATCATCGGCGTCATCACCACCCTCGCCTACCCCTCGATGCGCTCCATCACCCACCGCCAGCAGGACCTCGACGCCGCGCTCGCCCTGCGCGACCTCCTCAACAAGACGCGCGACCAGGCCGCCCTCCGCCACCGCGCCTACGGCGTCACGCTGCGCGACCTCAAGGGCGCCGAGCCGGGGGGGGTGGTGGAGGTGTGGGAGGCCACGTCCAACGCCTGCGACGCCCTCTCCGACGCCGCCACGCGCTCGCTGGTGCTCGAGGAGCCCTTTGGGCGCGCGGCGGTGGCCGGGCGCCCCGCGCCCCGCGCCGACAAGGTGGGCGTGGCGGGCTGGCGGCGCGGCCTCCGGGGCGACCTCGACCTCACCCCCCTGCGCCTGTGCCTCAGCCCCGGCGGCGCCGTGCGCGTCTTTGACGGCGTGGGCTACTCGCCCCTGGCGGGGCCCCTGCACATCGCCGTGCAGCCCTTTATGGGCGACGGCGACTGGCGCCCTTTCGGGCCGCCCCGCGTCGTGGAGCTCACGTTCTCGGCGGGCGCGCGCCTGCGTCAGAGCTGACCGCGCGCGTCGCCCCCGCGGGCGCGCCGTGCCCCTGAGAGAGCCCTGTGCCTGAGCTGGAGAGCGCCCTATGCAGAGTCCACGCCCCCCCCGCGCCGCCCGCCCTCCCCGCGCCGCCCGTCCCCCCCGCGCCGCCCGCCCCCCCCGCGCCGCGGGCTTCTCGATCATCGAGGCGCTCTTCGCCCTCGTCGTGACCCTCGTGGGCTTCGTGGCGGTCTTCTCCATGCAGAGCACTCAGATGAAGACGAGCGTCTCGGCGCGGGAGCTGTCGGCGGCGTCCAACCTCGTCGAGCGCGTCCTCAGCCAGCTCCACAAGGAGAGCTACATGTGGACGGGCGCCGCCCTGCCCCCCCCCCACCTCAACCAGCCCGCCGGCGCCTGGCACGCCTGGGGCGAGGAGCCGCTCGACCACAACCTGCAGCCCCACCGGGCGGCCAGCCCCGACGGCAGCCCGCTGCGCCAGCAGCGCTTCTGCGTGCACTACTGGCTGTCGCCGCTCGGCGGCCTCTACGAGGGGCTGCTGAGCGCGCGCGTGCGGGTGCTGTGGCCCCGCGACCCCATGGACACGGCGGCGGCGCGCGCCGCCTGCGGCGCCGGGGGCCTCGACCGGGCGGCGCAGAGTCCCGCGCGCTGGCAGTCGCTCACCGCCCCCGCCGTCCTCCGCCGCCACCCCCTCTAGACCTCACATCCTAGACATCACATCCCCGCGAGTCGCCATGCGTCCCCCCCCCCACGCCCCCCACGCCCCCCGCGCCTTCACGCTCGTCGAGCTGCTCCTCGGCAGCTTCCTCGGGGCGCTCATCGCCACCTCCGTCTATAAGGTGTTCGTGAGCGCGAGCTCGTACTACGGGCGGCAGCTCG
>VGTA01000010.1 GCA_016874875.1 Deltaproteobacteria bacterium
TGCTCCAGCCCCAGGATGCGATGAGCCGACATCGAGGTGCCAAACCTCCCCGTCGATGTGAACTCTTGGGGGAGATAAGCCTGTTATCCCCGGAGTACCTTTTATCCGTTGAGCGATGGCCCTTCCACGCAGAACCACCGGATCACTAAAGCCTACTTTCGTACCTGCTCGACTCGTCAGTCTCGCAGTCAAGCCCCCTTATGCTTTTGCACTCTGCGCCTGGTTTCCAATCAGGCTGAGGGGACCTTCGCGCGCCTCCGTTACTTTTTAGGAGGCGACCGCCCCAGTCAAACTACCCGCCAGACAGTTTCCTGGACCCGGATAACGGGCCTCAGTTAGATGTCCAGACAGCTCAGGGTGGTATTTCAATGATGGCTCCCCGCAGACTAGCGTCCACGGTTCACAGCCTCCCACCTATGCTACACAGAGCGGCCCGAACATCAATGTCAAGCTATAGTGAAGGTTCACGGGGTCTTTCCGTCTTGCCACGGGTACTCGGCATCTTCACCGAGAATTCAATTTCGCTGAGTCCCTGGTTGAGACAGTGCGGAAGTCGTTACGCCATTCGTGCAGGTCGGAACTTACCCGACAAGGAATTTCGCTACCTTAGGACCGTTATAGTTACGGCCGCCGTTTACTGGGGCTTCAATTCGCAGCTTCGCTTGCGCTGACTACTCCTCTTAACCTTCCAGCACCGGGCAGGCGTCAGACCCTATACTTCATCTTTCGATTTTGCAGAGTCCTGTGTTTTTAGTAAACAGTCGCTACCGCCATTTCACTGCGACCCCCCGAGGCTTCGGCCGCGAGGACCTACACCCTAGGGGGCACACCTTCTCCCGAAGTTACGGTGCTAATTTGCCGAGTTCCTTAACCAGGGTTCTCTCAAGCGCCTTGGAATGTTCTTCCCACCTACCTGTGTCGGTTTGCGGTACGGTCGCCGCGCAGCTCCGCTCGAGGCTTTTCTTGGAAGCATGGACTCAGTCACTTGCGTCTCACATCTCAGCGTTATGCCCTCTCGTTTGTCGCCTACGCGTCCTAAGAGAGCCGCCTACGTGCTTTCACCACTCACCAAAGTGTGGCTGACCTATCCTTCTCCGTCCCCTCTAGCTTCAACGCTACGCGCCGGTACAGGAATGTTTGCCTGTTTTCCATCGCCTACGCCTCTCGGCCTCGACTTAGGATCCGACTGACCCCAGGAGGATTAACCTAGCCTGGGAAACCTTAGGTTTACGGCGAGCGGGTTTCTCGCCCGCTTTATCGCTACTCATGCCTGCATAAGCTCTTCTAGAAGCTCCAGCCGCCCTTACGGTCGACCTTCACCGCCGCTAGAATACTCTCCTACCACTCTATCGAGTCCGCAGCTTCGGCGCTATGCTTAGCCCCGTTACATTTTCGGCGCAGGTTCGCTGGACCAGTGAGCTATTACGCTTTCTTTGAAAGATGGCTGCTTCTAAGCCAACCTCCTGGTTGTCAGAGCGCTCCCACATCCTTTTCCACTGAGCATAGACTTTGGGGCCTTAGCTGGCGGTCTGGGTTGTTTCCCTTTTGTCGGCGGAAGTTATCTCCCATCGACTGACTCCCGTGCTTGCGCTCTCTGGCATTCGGAGTTTGATTAGGGTTGGTAATCTGGTGAGACCCCTAACCTATTCAGTGCTCTACCTCCAGAGGCGATACACGAGGCTATACCTAAATATATTTCGGAGAGAACCAGCTATTTCCAAGTTTGATTGGCCTTTCACCCCTACCCACAACTCATCCCCCAAATTTTCAACTTTGGTGGGTTCGGTCCTCCACACGATCTTACTCGTGCTTCAACCTGGTCATAGGTAGATCACTTGGTTTCGGGTCTACCCCCCGCGACTGAACGCCCTGTTCAGACTCGCTTTCGCTTCGGCTACGCTTATCAGCTTAACCTTGCCACGAAGGGTAACTCGCAGGCTCATTATGCAAGAGGCACGCCATCGCTCTGGCTTGCGCCGTAGAGCTTTGACTGCTTGTAGATGCACGGTTTCAGGGTCTATTTCACTCCCCTTTCGGGGTGCTTTTCACCTTTCCCTCACGGTACTGGTTCACTATCGGTCACTTAGTAGTATTAAGCCTTGGAAGGTGGTCCTCCCAGATTCCCACAGGGTTTCTCGTGTCCCGCGGTACTCGGGTGTCTCTCTGGCGCGCGTCCGTCTTTCGCTTACCGGCCTGTCACCGTCTTTGGGCCCCCTTTCCAGAGGGTTCAGCTAGACTAACGTCAGTCACCATGGCAGGCTACGACCTGCCCTGAGAGATCCCACGACCCCCTGGCTGCAACGCTCGTAGGCTTGGCACAACCAGGGTTTAGGCTGATCCCCGTTCGCTCGCCGCTACTAGGAGAATCGCTGTTGCTTTCTTTTCCTTCAGGTACTGAGATGTTTCAGTTCCCTGAGTTTGCCGCCCGGAGCCTATGTGTTCAGCTCTGGGCTCCCTCGTCATCAACGAGGGGGGTTTTCCCATTCAGAGATCTCCGGATCAGGGCTTGTGTAACAGCTCCCCGGAGCTTATCGCAGTTACCCGCGTCTTTCATCGCCTCTAAGTGCCAAGGCATCCACCGTGCACCCTTAGTAGCTTGTTCGTTTAACCCCAAGAGCGCCAATGGATCAGATCAGGCGCGGCGTGAGCCGCGGGTCGTGTTCTGTTGGGTGTGCTGTGGGGCGGGCGAACATGAGCTAGGTTGCTGTTGAGATGAGCTAGTTAGTTTGTTTCTTGATTTCTTGTGTGTGCGTTGGATTTCAAAGAGCAGGGCTGAGGCCCTTAAATCATACGTTGAGCGGCAGAAGATCCCACCTGTCCCCGAGGTTGCCCTCAGGCGGCGGTTGACCGGAGTCTGGCGTCACCACATCGAGGCGGTGTGCAGCTCCTTAGAAAGGAGGTGATCCAACCGCAGGTTCCCCTACGGTTACCTTGTTACGACTTCACCCCAGTCGCTAACCAGACCTTGGGCGCTTACCTCCCTTGCGGGTTAGCACAGCGACTTCTGGTCCAATCAACTCCCATGGTGTGACGGGCGGTGTGTACAAGGCCCGGGAACGTATTCACCGCGGCGTTCTGATCCGCGATTACTAGCGATTCCGACTTCATGGAGTCGAGTTGCAGACTCCAATCCGAACTTAGACCGGCTTTTTGAGATTAGCTCCCCCTCGCGGGTTGGCGACCCATTGTACCGGCCATTGTAGCACGTGTGAAGCCCCAGCCGTAAGGGCCATGAGGACTTGACGTCATCCCCACCTTCCTCCGATTTAACATCGGCAGTTTCCTTAGAGTCCCCGACTGAACGCTGGTAACTAAGGATAGGGGTTGCGCTCGTTGCGGGACTTAACCCAACATCTCACGACACGAGCTGACGACAGCCATGCAGCACCTGTGTAAATGTTCCCGAAGGTCAGCGGCTTTTGGGCCACCTACAAATACATGTCAAGGCTGGGTAAGGTTCTGCGCGTTGCGTCGAATTAATCCACATGCTCCACCGCTTGTGCGGGCCCCCGTCAATTCCTTTGAGTTTTAGCCTTGCGGCCGTACTCCCCAGGCGGGGTACTTAATGCGTTAGCTTCGTCAGCGCAGGGGTCAACACCCGCACCAACTAGTACCCATCGTTTACGGCATAGACTACCAGGGTATCTAATCCTGTTTGCTACCTATGCTTTCGTGCCTCAGCGTCAGTCATCGTCCAGAGAGCCGCTTTCGCCACTGGTGTTCCTCCTAATATCTACGAATTTCACCTCTACACTAGGAATTCCGCTCTCCTCTCCGAGACTCAAGACCGCCAGTATCCAATGCACGTCCTCGGTTGAGCCGAGGGATTTCACATCAGACTTAGCGGTCCGCCTACGCACGCTTTACGCCCAATAATTCCGAACAACGCTTGCACCCTCCGTATTACCGCGGCTGCTGGCACGGAGTTAGCCGGTGCTTCCTCAGATGGTACCGTCGGGGCCATCGCTGGCTTGCTCTTCCCATCTCAACAGTGCTTTACAACCCGAAGGCCTTCATCACACACGCGGCGTTGCTGCGTCAGGGTTTCCCCCATTGCGCAATATTCCCCACTGCTGCCTCCCGTAGGAGTCTGGGCCGTGTCTCAGTCCCAGTGTGGCTGATCATCCTCTCAGACCAGCTAACCATCTTTGGCTTGGTGAGCCATTACCTCACCAACTACCTAATGGTACGCGGGCTCATCCTTCAGCGGCCGAGGCCTTTCCCGCCGGCCCCCGAGGGGTCCAGCGACTTATTCGGTATTAACGTCTCTTTCGGGACGGTATCCCCAACTAAAGGGCAGATTACCCACGCGTTACTCACCCGTGCGCCACTTTCATTGGCCGAAGCCAAATCACGTTCGACTTGCATGTGTTAGGCACGCCGCCAGCGTTCGTTCTGAGCCAGGATCAAACTCTCCAGTTTGGTCTTGGACTACATTCTGTTCGTCCGGTTGGTCTCGCTGTTTTCGCGTTCGAGACCTGCGTTCGCGTTCTGCGTTTGCTCAACGTATGATTTCAAAGACTCAGCGCGCTGGGCGCTGTGGGGGGCATCGCGGCTTGGGGCGGCAATGTTTTTCCGTCGTCGGCGTCTTGGTCGGGGGCGCTGTCTGTTGGCTCCCTCGCCGTCGGTGGAGGGTGTTGTAGCAGGGTTTGGGGGGGGGCGCAAGTTTTTTTTGTGAGATGGGTGATTTTTTTCTAGTGTGCTGCGCCTCAGTCGACCTGGGCGCGATCACTAGGCGCTCAGCACACTCAGCGCACTCAGCACACTCAGCACACTCAGCACAGAGAGGCTTCATGGAGAGCACACCACAGATCACCCTTTATCAGTTTCAGCTCTGCCCCTTCTGCCACAAGGTGCGCGCCGCGCTTGAGCTCAAGGGGCTCGCGTACCGCATGGTGGAGGTGGCGCCGGGGTCAAAGCGCGAGCTGCCGCCGCTGCCTGAGGGGGCTCCTCGGAAGGTGCCTGTGATACAGGTGGACGGGGAGGTGATCTGGGACTCCACCACGATCTTGATGCGCCTTGATGACATCGCGCCCTCGGCGGCGAGGAGGCTGCTGCCGCAGGGGGGGGAGGAGCGCGCGGCGGCGGTGACGCTCGAGGACTGGGTGGACGCGAATCTGATCCCGTCTCTGCCGACGGTGATCTATGACACCTGGGCGAACGCGATGCGCGCCGCGCAGATCACGGCGCGAGAGAGCAACTTTACGCTGCTTCAGTCGCTGAAGGTGCGCGTGGGCGGGTCGCTGATCATGCGCTTGATCGCGAAGCGAATCCTCAAGCGCGTGGGGCGCTCGGATGGCCACGCGTGGGTCCGCGAGTGTCTTGATGAGGTGGAGGCGCGGCTGGCGGGGCGCGCCTTTGTGGGGGGGGAGGCGCCCTCCGTGGCGGACGCGGCGCTGCACGGCGCGCTGCGCTGCGTGGAGGAGTTTCCGGTGTTTTCGCAGGTGGGCGAGCGCCCCTCGCTCCGCGCGTGGTACGCGCGCGTCTCGGAGCTGCGCGCCGCAGGGCGGCGGGCGTGATGGGCGCCAATCCGCTGCTCTCGCTGTCGCACCCGCTCCCCTTTGATCTCGTGAGGGCGGAGCACGTGGAGCCGGCCCTCGAGGCGCTCACGGCGCAGGCGCGGGCGGCGCTTGAGGGGCTCGAGCGCGCGCCGGCGCCGGGCTCGTTTGAGGGGGTGATTCTCCCGCTCGAGCGCCTCGGCGGCGCCCTCGAGGACGCCGCGACGCTGTGCGGGCAGCTCGAGTCGCTCCTTGGGGCGCCGGCGTTTCGGGAGGCGTACCACCGCGCTCAGCCTAAGATGAGCGCGTTCTATGCGTCGATTCCCCTCTCCGCGCCCCTCTTTGAGCGGGTGCAGGGCAGCGTGGGCGCGGGGCTCGAGCGCCTCGCGCCTCACCACCGCCGCCTCGCCCGCAAGACGCTCGAGGGCTTTGAGCGCAGCGGGGCGGCGCTCGCGCCGGCGCAGAAGGCGCGACTCGTGGAGATCGAGGTGGCGCTCAGCGAGCTGACGCAGTCGTTCTCGCGGCGCGTGGTGGAGGCCACGGACGCCTTCTCGTTGGTCTTGGGGGAGGAGCGCCTGCTCGCGGGGCTCCCGGAGGGGGCGCGGGCGGCGGCGCGGGCGTCGGCGGCGGCGAAGGGGCTGGAGGGGTGGCGCTTTACGCTTCAGGGCCCGAGCTATGTGGCGGCGATGACTTATCTGGATCACCGCCCAACGCGCGAGGCGCTCCACCGCGCCTATCTGACGCGCGCGGCGGCGGGGGACGAGGGCAACCTCCCTGTGGTCTGCGCGCTCCTCGCCTTCCGCGCTGAGAAGGCGGCGCTCTTGGGGTTTGGGAGCGTGGCGGACCTGCACCTCGCGGACCGCATGGTGCGCTCGGGGGCCGAGGCGCTCTCGTTTGTGGAGGGGCTGGCGGCGCGCACCCGCGGCGCCTTTGAGGAGGAGCGCGCGGCGCTGGAGCGCTTTGCGCGCGAGCGCCTCTCGTGGGAGGGGCGCGTCGAGGGGTGGGACGTGGCTTACCTCGCTGAGAAGATGCGTCAGGAGGAGTGTGATTTTGATGAGGAGCTCCTGCGCCCGTACTTTGAGCTCGGCGGGGTCCTGCGCGGGCTCTTTGAGGTGGCGGGGCGCCTCTATGGGGTGGCGGTGCGCCCGCTGACGGGCGCGCCTGTGTGGCACCCCGACGTCCTCACCTTTGAGCTCGTTGAGCCCGATGGGCGCCGCGGGGTCTTTTACGCCGACCTCCATCCGCGCGAGGGCAAGCAGGGTGGCGCGTGGATGTGCCCGCTCCTCTATGGGGACGGCGCTCCCGAGCGCCCGCATGTGGGGCTGATCGCCTGTAACTTTACGCCGCCCGTGGGCGGGCGCGCCCTCCTCACGCACGGCGAGGTGGAGACGCTCTTTCATGAGTTCGGGCACCTCCTCCATCACCTCCTCACCCGCGCTGAGCTCCGCTCGCAGGCGGGGACGAACGTGGCGTGGGATTTTGTGGAGCTCCCGTCTCAGATCATGGAGAACTGGTGCTGGGAGCGCGAGGCGCTCGACCTGTTCGCTCGACATCACGAGACGGGGGCGCCCATCCCGGCGCCGCTCTTTGAGCGCCTGACGCGCGCCCGCACCTTCCGCGCCGCCACGGCGCAGATGCGCCAGCTCAGCTTCGCCCTCGTGGACCTGCGCCTGCACATGGAGCTGGCGCCCACGCTCGCGCGCGCAGCGGGCCCTGAGGGGCGCGCGGAGGAGGCGGCGCGCCTAGCGCGCTTCGCCTGTGAGGTGGTGGCGCCGCTGTCGCCCGCGCCGCTCTTTGAGGGCTACGCGATGATCGCGGCGTTCGGGCACCTGTTCGGCAGCCCCGTGGGCTACGCGGCGGGCTACTACTCTTATAAGTGGGCGGAGGCGCTCGACGCCGACGCCTTTAGCCGCTTTCGGCGCGAGGGGGTGTTCTCGCGGGCGGCGGGGGAGGCGTTCCGCGCCTCGGTGCTGGCGCGCGGGTCGAGCGCGGACCCCCTTGAGCTCTTTGTGGAGTTTATGGGGCGGGCGCCGAGCTTTGAGCCGCTCTTTGAGCGCCAGGGGCTGGCCTGAGGCGCGCGGGGGTGAGGGGCTCCTCGAGCGCCACCTTGAGGGCGGCGGCGGCGAGGAGGCCCTTGACGGGCTGGGGGTGGGGGGCGCGCAGGGTGCGGGCGGCCTTCTTGAGCAGCTTGGGGCGGCTGACGAGCTCCCAGAAGGGGCTGTGGGCGGGGGCGTCGAGCATCCAGGCGCACAGCGCGGCGCCCTCCTGCGCCCACAGCCGCATCTGGTAGCCGAGCTCGTTGCCGCCGCCGCCGGTGGGGGCGCCGGGGGCAGGGAGCCCAAGCGACTCGTAGAAGCGCGCGGGCCAGCGGTGGGTCCCAAATGGCAGCCGCCAGAGCGCGCCGTCCACGCGGCGCATCAGCTCAAAGTGGACGCGGGGGGCGACGCGGTCGGCGAGGGGGAGGGCGTCGTAGACGGCGCGGGCGCGGGCGCAGGGCAGGAGGCAGACGCTCGGGCCGCCGAGCCCCTCCCACTGCTGCGTCTGGCTCACCCAGCGCTCCATGCGCGCGGCGCGGTGGAGGGCGTCGAGGGTGAAGCTCGGGCGCGGGTCGCGCGCCTGCTGCGCCCTGAGCCACTCGCCGCCGCGGGCGACGCAGGCGTCGAGCAGCTCGGGGGTGAGCAGGCGGTGGCGGTCCATGTAGGCGTGAGTGTGGTAGACGGCGCGCAGGAGGGCGCTCGAGCGGCTCAGGAGCGGCAGGGCGTGGCTGCGGTAGAGCTCGCCGCAGTGGCCAGGGAGCACGCCCGCCTCGCGCAGCGCGAGCGCCTCGCCGCCGTCCTTGAGGTCCCAGGCGTTGACGAGGAGCTCGGTGAGGAAGTTGTGGCGGCGCGCGCGCGGCAGGAAGGACTCTTGGGGCGCGTCGGCGCCGAGGGGGGGGTGACCTCGAGGTCGAGTCCGTAGGCGTCGGCGATGAGGCGGGCGGAGCGGGCGTCGTGGTGGGATTCGACGGCGGTGAGGTGGACGCGGGTGACGGCGCTGAGGACGCCGGCGCTGAGGAGGGCGCCGAGGACGAGGCGGCTGTCGAGGCCGCCCGTGAGGGCGAGCTCGAAGCGGACGCCGGGGAGGCGCGTGAGCTGGCCGGCGCGCCAGGTGAGCGCCTCGTGCAGCTCGTCCCACACCCGCGCGGCGCCCTGCGCGGGGAGCGGCTCGGGGGCGGGGAGCGGAATCGCCTTGAGGGCGGCGGCGCCGGCGCGGGCCTCGAGGCGCTCGCCCGGGAGGATGTGGCGCACGCCCTCCCAGGCGGCGCTGGGGTCGCCGAGGGGGCTCTCGTGGCGCGCGAGGAGCCAGGCGAGGCTCTCGAGGCGCGGGCGGGGGAGGGCGCCGCCGTGGAGGTAGGCGGCGACCAGGCTGGCGCGGTTGGAGAGGGCGACCTCGTCGCCCCCAGGGGCGCGCTTGACGCCGTAGAAGAGGTGCCGCCCGCAGAAGACGCCCGCGACGCCGTGGAGGGCGCCGTCGTGGGCGATGAGGACGGCGGCGAGCTGCCCGGCGCCGAGGTGGAGGGCCTCGAGGGCGGGGGTGGGGTCGCGGGGGTCGCGGGTGAGGGCGCGGAGCAGATTCTGCGCGACGGTGGCGTCGAGCGGGGCGTCGCTCGGCTCCCGCCACCACCCCGTAAAGCCCACCGCCTCGTCGCCGCGCGGACTCGCGGCCAGGTAGCCGCCGCGCGCCCCCGCCAGCCGCGCGCTCCACACCACGCCCGTGGCGGCGCCGGAGGGGTGGGCGTAGGTGTCCTCGCGCTCGGGCAGGAAGGGGCAGAGGGGCTCGAGGGCGCTGAGGGGGTGGCTCGGCGCCCCGCGGGGGTGGCTCACAAAGAGGAAGCAGGCGCTCATGTTGGGTCGCTCGCGCGTGTGGTACGGTGGCGCGCTAGGCGCGGGTGGGGTGGGCGCACACATGAGCACGCCGCCCCGCCCTCACGCAAGCCCGCCCCGCCCTCACGCAAGCCCGCCCTCGCGCAGAAAGAGCCCCCCATGCCTCACGCCGCCCCGCCTCCCTCGCAGCGCCTCGGCGACCTCCTCGCGCCGCTGCTCCTCGGGTCGCCGTCGCCCGCCCGCCCCGGCGGCGCCGCGCTCTTGGCGGCGCCCTCGGGGTGGGAGGGCGTGGTGATCGAGGAGGTGACGCTCGACCCGCGCGAGGTGAGCGCGGCGCGCCCCACGCTCATGGTCGCGCGGTCGATGTGGTACCGCGACACGCACGCGGAGCTCGGCGAGGCGCTCGCGCGCGGGGCGGCGGCGCTGCTGGTGAGTCGCGCCCCGCCGCCGGAGACGCTGGCGGCGGCGGCGGCGGCGGGGGTGCCCGTGGCGCTGTGTGAGCGCGAGGACCCCACCCTCGGCCTCCTCTGCGCTCGCTTCTATGGGCACCCCACCCGCGCGCTCAAGGTCTATGGCGTGACGGGCACCAACGGCAAGACCTCCACGGTGAGCTTCCTCGCGGAGCTCCTTGAGGCGGCGGGGGAGCGGGTGGCGGTGATGGGGACGGTGGAGTACCGCTTCGGGGACCTCCGCATGAGCGCCCCCAACACCACGCCCGACGCGCTGGTGATTCAGCGCTTCGCGCGCGACGCCCTCCGCCTCGGCGCCACGGCCCTCGCCCTCGAGGTCTCGAGTCACGCCCTCGCGCTCGGGCGCGTGGCGGGGGTGTCGTTTGACGCGGTGGGCTTTACGCACCTCGGGCGCGACCACCTCGATTTCCACGGGGACGAGGAGTCCTACCGCGAGGCGAAAGGGCTGCTCTTTGGCCGCTGCCTCGAGGAATCCATCGCCGCCGGCAAGCGCCCCGCCGCCGTCGCCTTCCACACCGCCGAGGGGCTGGGCATGCTCGCGCGCGCCCCCGCCGGCGCGCCGCGCCTCCTGTGCGCCGCGGGGGGCGCCGCCGGGGGCGCCGAGGCGCTCGCGGCGGCGCGGGGGGCGCTCGCCGCGCTGGGGGGCGGCGAGGGCGGGGGCGGGGACGGGGTGTGCGGGGCGGTGGCGGCGGCGGCGCCGAGCGCTGAGGGGGTGGCGCTGGAGGGGGTCACCCCCGCCGCCTCGCTCGGCGTGGTGCGCGCGCCCTTGATCGGGGACTACCACCCCGCCAACATCGCCGTGGCGCTCGGGATGCTGTGGGGGACGCACGGCGGGGCGGGGGCGGGGCCGCTGCGGGCGGCGTGGGGGGCGCTGCGCGACACCCGGGGGGTTCCGGGGCGCATGGAGCGCGCGTGGGCGGAGGAGGGGGCGGGGGGGCGCGTGGCGCTGGTGGACTACGCCCACACCCCCGACGCCGTGTCGCGCGCCCTCAGCGCCCTGCGCGCCGTCCACGCCGGCCCCGTCCACGCGCTGCTCGGCTGCGGCGGGGACCGCGACCGCGGCAAGCGCCCGCTCATGGCGCGCGCGGCGCTCGCCGGCGCCGACCGCCTCACGCTCACCTCCGACAACCCCCGCGGCGAGGACCCAGCGCAGATTCTGCGAGACGCGCAGGAGGGACTCGGCGCCGACGAGCGCGCCCGCCTGGCGGTGATCGAGGAGCGGCGCGCGGCCATCGCGGCGGCGTGGGCGGCGCTGCCCCCCGGGGGGGCGCTGCTGCTGGCGGGCAAGGGGCACGAGGGCTACCAGGAGGTCGCGCTCCCGGGGGTGGGCACGTGGCGCTTCGCCCTCTCCGACGGCGAGGCGCTGCGCGCGGCGGCGTGGGCGGCGCGCGCCGGCGCCCCCCTCGACGCCGTCCCCTTCGCCGAATCCCTACGCCCGCAGGGGGGCCTCCTCCCCTCCGCCGCCCGCGTCGTGCAGGAGGCGCTCGGGCGCCCCAGCGGGCTGCGCGTCCGCTGCGCGGCGCTGAGGCGCGCGGTGGGTGAGGGGGGCGCGGAGCTAGAGGCGGGCGTGGGCGGCGGCGTGGGCGGCGGCGTGGGCGGCGGCGTGGGGGGCGTGGGCGGCGGCGTGGGCGGCGTGGGCGGAGATGGGGAGACGCTGGTGCTCTACGCCGCGGGGAGGGCGCCCGGCGCGGGGGGGGAGGAGCCCGCCGCCCTGTGGGCGCGCGCCGCGCGCGCCCTCTGCCCGCGCCACAGGTCGCTGCTCGTGGTCCTGCCGAGCGAGGAGGCGGCGGAGGAGGCGGCGCGGTGGCTCGAGGAGCAGGTCACGGCGCTCTTGCGGGCGCAGGGGGGGCCGCGCGCGGAGGGGCTGCGGGTGGAGCGCGGGGGTGAGGGGGGAGGCGCTGGCGCTGGCGCTGGCGCGGGCGCGGGCGCGGGCGAGGACGCGGGCGTGAGCGTGGGCGTGAGCGCGGCGGCGAGCGCCGAGGGGGCGCGCCCGCGCGGGGGCTGGGCGGTGGGGGGGGCGGGTGCCGCCTACATCCCCACCCTCGCGCGCCTGCTCGGGGGCGCGCCGCTGCTCACGCTCGCCCTCCTCGCCACGCTCGCCCTCCTCGCCCTCGCCGCCTGCGCCGAGTCACCCTACCCGCGCCTCGTCACCCTCGCGCCGCCCGCCCCGATCTTCTTTAGGGGCGTGGACGTGTTCACGGGGGAGGGGGACGCGCTCCTCCGCGCCCGCGACGTGCTCATTGAGGGGGACGCCGTGACGCGCGTCGCGCCCACCGGCGCGCTCACCCCCCCCGCCGGGGCGCGGGTGGTGCCGGGGGAGGGCGGGGTGCTGCTCCCTGGGCTGATCGACGCGCACACGCACCTCACGGGCTCCTTCTCCACCCCCGCGCAGGGGCTCCCGCGCGACGCGGACTTCGTGGCGCGCGCCCTCGTCTACGCTGGCGTCACCACCGCCCTCGACCTCGGGGGGCGCCTGCGCGACACCCAGGCGCTGCGGGGGCGCATCGAGCGCGGCGAGGGGGTGGGGCCGCGCGTCTACCTCACCGGCGCGCCCATCACCGCGCCGGGCGGGCACCCCATCGTCGCCTCGCGCGCGCTGCTCCCCTGGCCCCTCTCGTGGCTCGTGGGCGCGCTGATTCCGCAGGTGGCCACCCCGGCGGAGGCGGCGGGGGCGGTGGACGAGGCGGCGGAGGGCGCGGACTACATCAAGGTCATGAGCGACCAGATTCCGCCCGGGGTCCCCGAGCTCGACGAGGCGCGCCTGCGGGCGGTGGTGGCGCGCGCCCACGACCACCACAAGCTCAAGGTCTTCGCCCACGTGGGCTCCCCGCAGAACGCCCTCGCCGCCGCCCGCGCCGGCGTGGACGCCCTCGCGCACGCGGTGTGGCGCGGGCGCCTCAGCGCCGACGACGTCGCCGCCCTCGCCGCCGCCCGCGTGCCCATGATCGCCACGCTGCGCGCCTGGGAGCTGAGCGCCGACCTGCACGAGGGCGCCTACGCCCCCGCCCCCCTCGACGCCGAGGTGGTCCCCCCGGAGGTGTACGCGCCGCTGGTGGCGGGCGTGGCCACGCGGGAGGCGCGCGCCCACGAGGTCTTTGGCCCCTTCTTCAGGCAGGTCGCCGAGGAGCGCGAGGCGCGCTGGGCCAACCTCCGCGCCCTCCACGCCGCCGGCGTGCCGCTGCTCGTGGGCACCGACAGCCCCCTGCCGGGCAACTACCCCGGCGGCGCCCTCCACGAGGAGCTCGCGCTGCTCGTCCGCGTGGGCCTCACCCCCGCGCAGGCGCTCCGCGCCGCCACCTCCGAGAGCGCCCGCCGCCTGCTCGGCAGCGACCGCCTCGGCGTGCTGCGCGAGGGCGCCGCCGGGGACGCGCTCCTGGTGGCGTGCGACCCCCTCGCGCGCATCGCCTGCACTCGCCAGATCAAGGGGGTCGTGTCGCGGGGGCGGTGGGTGGAGCGGGCGGGGCTGCGCGCGGCGCCCTGAGCGCGCCGCCCCCCCGCCGAGCGCCCTAGGGCTCAAGCCCCTTGAGCGCCCCGCCCGACACCTGCGCCCGCGCGCGCGCCGAGGAGCCCCGCACCATCACGTGCACCGCCGCCGGCGCCGTCAGCGTCACGTCGCAGGCCTCCACGCTGCCCGCCCGATACGGGCGACAGTCAAACTCCGCCGCCGTGGGCGCGGCGCCGGCGCGCACATAGAGGTCGGCGTCGCCCTCCCCCTCGATGGCGAACCGGTACGCCCCCGGCGCGAGCGTGGGCGTCTCCGCGCGCCACTCCTCGGCGGCGGCGAGCGTCACGTCGGCGCTCAGGCCGCCCCAGGGCTCGGGGGCGGCGGGGGCGCGGGGGTCGTAGCCGGGCGTGTAGAGGTTGTCCTCCTCCCCCGTCACCAAGACCACCTGGTGGCGGTCCACGCGGGCGAAGAGCTGCTCGTACGTGAGGGGCGACTCATACGAGAGCAGCCCGCTCACCAGCGCCATCGTGGCCGGGGCCATGGAGAAGAAGTACGCGGGCATGGCGTTGTTGACGATGTCCACGTGGCGGCGCCCGGTGGGGTCGTCGGGATTCACCGCCGCGTGCGCCTCAAAGAGCGCCTCGTCCACATACGCGAAGGTGTCACAGCCGTTCATAAACACCATCACGTACTGCCCCGCGCGCCAGTCGCCCTTGCGCGCGAGCGCCTTGACGTTGGCGCCGAGGCCCGCGTGGCCGTTATAGACGATGAGGTCCGCGGCGGCGGAGAGCTCGTGGTAGCGCGCGTCGAAGGCGGCGCCGCCGGCGCGGACGTTGGGGACGAGGAGCGCGGTCAGCTCCACGCGGCGCCCGTCGGGCAGCGTGGCGCGCAGCTGCACCTCGCGCTGCTCGAGGGAGGGCTCCTCGCCCACCTCGGGCGTCACCGCCACGTCCACCGCCCCGCGCCGCGCCAGCTCCTGGCGCGCGAGGCGATAGAGCGTCTGGTAGGCGTCCACCCCCGCGTCCGCCACAGGGCGCGCCTCGTCCGCCATGCCAAAGATCAAGACCGCGCGCAACACCTCGTCCTCCCACACCTTGTGGTACTCGGGGTACCGCCCCGCCGTCTCGCTCGCGCTCGGCGACACGACCACCGCGGCGCTCACCACCTCCTCGTCGCCGAGGGCGCAGCCCGGGCGCGCGGGGCGATAGTAGTACCACATGCTCCCCGCGTCCACGTCGTGGGCGGCGTAGTCCACGCAGGTGTCCTTGTGGCGCGCCGTGAAGGCCTCGAGGCCGGCGTAGGTGGTGTCGTAGGGGAGGCGCAGGGTGTAGGTCTTGGGGACGGCGTCGCGCTGCCCCCACGCCACGGGCAAGACGGCCTCATAGCGCACCTCGTAGCCGCCCTCGGGGAGCGCCTCGGCGGCCACGCCCGACAGCGCGAGCTTGTCGAGGCGCCCCACGCTGCGGTCCGCGTTCAGGTGACCGATCGTGTACAGGAGCTGCTGCTCGATGAGCTGCCTAGGGTTGTGAGCGCTCGACGCCTTGAGCCGCCCCGAGAAGGAGAACTCCAAGAACACCGCCACGGCGCTCGAGTCGGACTTGCCCTCCTCGTCCTTAACGAGCGCCCCCTCGGGGGACGCGGCGGAGGGCGCGAGGGGCGGCGCGGGGGGCGTCGCCTCACCGCAGGCGACGAGGAGGGCGCTGAGGAGGGCGCGCCACGCCGCGCTTGCGGCGGGACTCACGGCTGCCCCCCAGCGGCGGGCGCGGCGGGGGTGTCGGCGGCGGGGGCGTCGGCGGCGGGGGCGTCGGCGGGGGCGTCGGCGGGCTGCTTGGACATCTCGCGCTCCACGTCGAGCGCCTCGAGCATCACCTTGCCGTCCTCGATGCGCTGCGTCAGCTTCTTGCGGAGCCCCTCGTCCTGCGACGCGCCCAGCAGCTCCTCATAGGTCTTGAGGGCCTCCTGGATGACCCGCGAGCGCCCATCAAAGTCCTTCTCTGGGAGCTTCGCCGTGTCCTGCGTGAGGACGGCGAGGTTAAACAGCGCGCCGGGGTGCCCCGGCGAGAGCTCGAGGGCGCGCGTGTAGCCCGCGCGCGCCTCATCAAAGCGGTCGAGGGCGCGCGCCACCACCGCCTTGGTGAGCACGGCGTCGAGGCTGCTGGGGTTGAGCGTCACGGCCTCATTGAGGAGCTGATAGCTGCGCTCATAGTCGCGGTAGCTGAAGGTGATCACGCCGAGGTTGAGGCGCGCGGCGAAATTCTTGGGGTCGTGCTCGATGGCGGAGCGGAAGGAGGACGTCGCCTTGATCACGTCGTTGAGCTTGAGGAAGATGAGCCCCTGCGTGGTCCACAGCCCCGAGTGCTTGGGGTCGAGCTCCTGCAGCCCCGCGTCCGCCACCAGCTGCGCGAGCTTAAAGCGGCCCATCTTGTAGTAGACCTGCGCGAGCATGTTGTAGGCGTCGGCGTTGGTGCTGTCCTCCTTGAGGGCGCTGCGCACGCTGTCCATCGCCTCCTTAAAGCTCCCCTGGTCCTTGGCGATGCGCGCGAGGTTGAGGTGCGCGCGCCCGTTGAGCGGCTCCACCTCAAGGGCGCGGCGGAACGACGCCTCCGCCTCGCCCTCGTTCCCCGCCGCCAGCTGCATCAGCCCAATGCCCACCCAGCCGTCCCCGAGGCCCGCGTCCACCGCGCGCCGATACGCCTCCACCGCCTTCCCCTGATCCCCGTTGAGGTCGTGGAGCAGCGCGATGTTGTAGAGCGCCTGCGTGAGGTTGGGGTCCTCCGCCAGCGCCCGCTCATAGAGCTCAATCGCGCGCGCCCCATCGCCGCTCGATGCCACGCGCCCCGCCTCCACGAAGAGATCCTTGGCGGCCTTGCTGATCTGCGGCGGCTCGCCGGGCGCGGCGGGGTCGCCGCTCCGGCGCGCCTTCGCCGGGCGCCCGGGCGCGGGGGCCGGGTCCGCCGGGTTGCCGCCGCCGCACGCCGCCAGCGAGAGGGAGAGGGAGAGGGCGCCGAGGCAGAGAGCGCGCGAGAGGGGAGCGCGCGAGAGGGGGGCGCGCGAGAGGGGGGCGCGCGAGAGGAGAGTCAGGGTCGCGCTCATAGGTCATCCTTCTCCGCCTCAGGGAGCGTGAGAATCAGTTCACGCCGGATGGCGGCGGTGTGGAAGTGAACAGGTTTCGCGCGCTCCTTCACGCTGTAGTGGAAGGCGGCGGGGTCGATCTTGGCTAGCTGCTGCTCCGCGAGGTCGCTCCACTCGTTGAACCACTGCAGCTCGCGCGCCTTGTCGAGGCAGACCTTGTAGGCCTCCACCGCCTTCACGCGGAGGGGGTCGGCCTTCTCGATCATGATGTTGCGGAAGAACTCCTTGGTCTCGTCATCAAAGATCGACGGCGGGGTCGTCTGCTCGAGGGTCGTGAAGGCGAAATAGTACATCTGCCCCGTCTGCGACAGCGCCGCGAGGTTCCACGACTCCACGTTCATCGCCAGCACCGCCTCAAAGCTCTGCTTGACCCGCTCGATGTCCTTGAGCAGGGAGGCGAGATTCTCGTTGATCTTGCTGATGTGCTTCTGCGGGTCGCGCATGGGGACGAACTTGGTGAACGGCAGCTCGCGCACGAGGTCAAAGTCATAGTTGGCCACCTTAAAGAGCGCCTCCGCCGCGGCGGAGCGCGCCTCCATGGGGAGCTCCTTGAGCTTGGCGGAGGGAATCGACTGGTACACCTTGATGGCGCTCTCGTAGGCGGCGCGCGCCTTCTTATGGTCATGGTACTTCTTGGGGAGCGTCACGTAGGCGTTGCCGAGGGCGGTGTAGGCCATCATCAAGAACCCCTCGTCCTCCTTGCCGAACTGCTTGGTGAAGCCCGCGAAGTGCTCCACCACCTTGCCCCACTGCCCGCTCTCCTGCAGCACGCGCCCGAGCTCAAAGTTCGCCGCCACCGCCTGCGCGCGCTCCTTCTTGCCGAGGCGCTTGATGTAGGACTTGATGTTCTCGGAGGCCTGATCGAGCTCGCCGAGCCCGAGACGGAACTGCGCGGCGAGGCGGAGCGCCTCCGTGCTCTCCTCGCGCTTGGGGTAGTTGGCGGCGAACTGCTCGTAGGCGCTGCTGGCGGCGCCGTAGATGGCGAGCGC
>VGTA01000011.1 GCA_016874875.1 Deltaproteobacteria bacterium
TCCATGTCGGGGAGGTCCTCTGGGGCGCACAGCGGGCGGGCGGGCGCCTCGCCGCCCTCGCCGGTCGCGGCCTGTGTGGCGCAGAAGCCCTCGGGGGGGGGCGCGCAGGCGCCCTCGTAGCACGCCTCGCCGTCGGCGCAGTCGTAGTAGGCTACGCAGGACTTGCGGCAGGCGCCAGCGCGGCAGACCTCCTCAGAGGAGCACTGCGTGTTGAGGACGCAGGGGGTGTTGCAGCCGCTGAGGACGCTGAGGACGCTGAGGACGCTGAGGGCGTTGAGGGCGTTGAGGGCGCTGAGGGCACGCGGGGCGGGGCGGCGGGGGCGCATCAGCCCGGCCCCTGCCCGAGGGCGCGCGCGCCAAAGAGCGGCGCGCGCGTCTCTGCGCCGCCCTCCGCGCCGCCCTCCGCGCCGCCCTCCGCGCCGCCCTCCGCGCCGCCCTCCGCGCCCCTCTCCTCTGCGCCCTCGCGCCCGTTGTCCTTGAACGTGGGCTGCACGCGCGGCGAGCCCTTGGCGAGGCGCACCGACTTGAGCGGCAGCGCTGTCACCACCCCCTTCACCCGCTGCACCGCCTCGTAGCTCGCCTCCATCTGGATCGGTTCGTCAAAGCGCATGACGACCTTGTAGGTGGAGTAGGTGCCGCGGGCGTGGGAGGCGCGAATCTGGCGCGGGTGCACCTCGGGCACAAAGCGCGAGAAGCACTCGAGCAGCTCCTCGGCGATGCCCTCGCGCGGGTGAGCGTAGATATTGAGCTCCACCGCGCAGGGGAACGCCGCCGCCGAGGCGCGCCCCTGCTTGCCGCTGCGGTCGCGCTCGCGCCTGAGTCGCCCCAGCTCCGCCGCCACCTCCTCCTTGGTCTTGCCGGGGGTGAGGAGATGGAGGTTGACGCTCGGCACGCGCCGCGGGAACACCGCGAGGTCAGCGGCGAGGTCGTGGATGCACAGGCGCGCGGCGCCAAAGCCCATGAGGGCGCTCACGGCGTAGAGGGCGAGGGCGGCGAGGGCGAGGACGTTGAGGGCGGAGCCGTCAAAGGCGACGGCGCCCACGATGAGGAGGACGGGCGTGTGCTTCACCAAGAACCGCCGCAGGAGCTGGTTCTCGCGCGCCTGTAGCCCCGAGCGCTTGCGAATCTCCACGCCCACCAGCATCTTGCCCAGACTTCGGCCGGCAAAGGCCTCGGACGAGAAGTACGAGAAGTACAGGACCACCACGGGCAGCTGCGCCATGGCGCCGTTGAGCCGAAACCCGTACACCTTGAGGGAGGACTCGAACAGGGCGCTGAGCGCCAGCACCAGCAGCGCCCCGCTCCCCGCCACGAGGGCGACGTCGAGGAAGGCGGCGAGCAGGCGCAGCGGCATCACGGCGCGGTGCTCCGCGGCGCGCTCCTCGCCCTCCTGCGCGCTGAGGAGCGCCCCCTCGCCGCCCTCGCCGCCCTCGCCGCCCTTGGAGGTGTCCTTGGAGGCGTCCTTGGAGGCGTCCTTGGAGGCGTCCTTGGAGGCGTCCTCGGCGCCCGTCGGCTCGCCTCGGTAGCGCTTGGGGCCCGCTGGCGCCGCTCCTCTGTTGTTTGCTTTTCTCATAGCCTCTCCTCGGGGTCTGCCGCGCGCCTCTGGCGAGCGTTGAGCGGCCCCTAGTCTAACAACGCCGCACGCGCTTTGAAATATGTTAGATGTGAGCCCGAACGCTCCTCGGGCGACGCACACAAGCGACGCACACGAGCCCCACAGAAAGCGAGTCCCCAGCATGCCCCTGCGCCCCCCGCTCTCCCTAGATAGCCTCGACGCGCACCCGCTCGTCGAGGGCTTCAGCGCCCTCCGCGTCCGCGCCCACGCCGCTGAGGGCGGCGCGGGGGTGTGGACGCTCGAGCTGCACCACGGCAAGGCCAACGAGGTGGGGCGCGCCGAGCTCGACGAGCTCGAGCGCCTCGCCGCGCGCCTCGCCGCCCCCGACGGGCCCGTGGCGCTCGTCACCTTCTCGCGCCGCCGCAGCGCGCGGGGCACGCCGCTCTTTATCTCGGGGGCCAACGTCACCGAGCGCGAGGGCTGGGGCGACGAGGAGGTGCGCGCCCACGTGCGCCGCCAGCGCGCCATCCTCGCGGCGCTCCGCCGGGCGCCGGTGTTTCATGTGTGCGTGGTGAGCGGCGTGGCGCTCGGCTGGGGCACGGAGCTGCTGATCGCCGCCGACTACAAGCTGTGCACGCCGGAGGCGGTGTTTGGGCTGCCCGAGACAGGCCTGGGGATTCTGCCGGGGGCGGGGGGGACGAGCGAGCTGTGGGCGCTGATCGGGCCGGCGCAGGCGCTGCGCCTCGGCATGACAGGGGAGCGCGTGGGGGCGGAGGAGGCGACGCGGATGGGCCTCACGCAGGAGCTGCTGCCCGACCTCGACGCCGCCCTCGCCCGCGCCGTCGCCCTCTGCGCGGGCGTGGCGCGCTGCTCCCCCACCGCCCTCGCCGCCTTCAAGGGCGCGCTGCTGGGCAGCGTAGGCGCGCCCGCCGAGGAGCGCGCGGAGCGCGAGGCGCTCGCCTATGAGCGGTGCGTCAGCGCCGGGCAGGCGGCGATCGGGCGCGCGAGTTTCGCGCAGATCCGCGACGGGGCGGCGCCGGCGTGGGGGCCGCGGCGCTGAGGGGCGGGCGCGGGTTTTTGTTGCGCAGCGGCGCGCGCCCTTGGCTATGATCCCCGCGTCTCACCCGCGAGCGCCTCCGCGCCCTCGACGCCGCCCCCCGCGAGGTCCACAGTGTCTCAGATCGTCCAGCTCACCCTCTCTAGCGCCCCCGACGCCACCGTGCGCCTTGTGGCGGAGACCAGCGGCGCGCGCGCCGCCGCGCAGGCGAGCGCCCCCGTGAGCGCCCTCGCGCTCTCGGAGCAGGCGCGCGGCGCGGGCGCCACGCCAGCGGCGCTGCGCGCGGTGGGGCTGTCGCTCGGGGAGGTCTTGTTCGCTGGGGAGGTGGGGGAGCTGCTGCGGGCGCTCATGGCGAGCGCGCCGGCCGGCGAGGCGCCGCAGGAGCCCGCCCTCCCCGCGCTCACCTTGGCGCTCTCCGCCGAGGGCGCCCTCGCCGACCTCCCCTGGGAGCTGGCGCTCGAGCCGCGCGGCGGGGCGGGGTGGGTGGCGCGCGGGCGGGAGCTGCTGCGCGTGGCGGGGGCGCCGGCGCGGGGGGAGCGGCTGCTCAACGAGGGGCTGGTGCTCGCCGCGGGGGAGGCGTTCCGCGTGAGCGCCCTCAAGGCGGCCACCGCGCAGCTCCGCCGCCGCTTCCACACCCGCATCGAGGCCGTGGAGACGCAGGCGGCGCTCGCGGCGGCGGTGGGGCGCGGGCGCCCGCTGCTCTGTCACGTCTACGCCCTCGACCGCCTCGGGCGCGTGGCGCTCGACGGCGAGCCCGCGCCCCTCGGCGCCTCCCCCGTCGCCGCGCGCGCCTACCTCCTCAACCTCTCGCCGGCGAGCCGCCCGAGCGCGCCGCGGGAGGCGCGCGAGGCGGGGGCGGAGGTGGTCTTTGGGCGGCAGCGCGAGCTGTCGGTGAAGGCGAGCGCGGGCGCCGACCGCGCGCTCTACCAGGCGCTCGGCGCGGGCTTCGCGCCCCTCGCTGCCCTCGCCTGGGCGCGCGAGGCGCTGCGGGAGGAGGGGGAGGCGGCGGCGGCGGCGCTCACGCTCACGGCGGCGCCGCCGGCGGCGGGCGGGGGCTGGGGGGGGTCGCCGGCGCTGGCGCCCTTCCCGCCGCCCGCGCTGAGCGCGCACACCGCGCACGCCGCGGCCGCGGCGCCGCAGGCGGAGCCGCTGGGGGGGGGCGAGGGTCTACAGCTCGCGCAGCGCCCCCCCGCCGCCGCGCCGCTCTCGCCCCCCTCGCGCGTGCCGGAGTTCGTGCACGCCACGATTCGGCTCATCCAGCAGACGCAGCGCGGGGCGGGCGACGCCGAGCGGCTCGACCTCGCGCTCCGGACGGGGGTGATGAGGCAGCTCAGCGCGCTCGCCAAGCGGCGCGGGGTGCCCGAGCCGGTGGGGGCGGCGCTGACGCGCAGCGAGGTGCTCACGGAGCAGCTCATCGCCGCCGCGCGCTTCCCCGACGCGCCCCTCGCGCTCCCGCCGCGCTGGCTCAGCGCCGCCGAGGGGCTAGCGCGGGCGGTGGGGGCGCGCCCCGAGGTGCTCGCGCAGGCGGCACAGGCGCTGGTGGTGAGTCCGGCGCTGTGGGTGTGGGGCGGGGACGCGCGGTCGCGCCTGCGGGTGGCGCGCGGGCTCTGCGAGCTCGTCTTCTCCGCTTACCCGCTGGAGGTCTACGGCGGGCGCCCCCTGCACCCCACGCTCCTCTCCGACGCGGCGAGCGAGGCGAGCGCGGCAAACGGCGGGCTGTGGGAGGCGGCGCAGCTGTCGTGGGCGCAGGGCGCGCTCGCGCCTTTCGACCTCAGCGCCGCGCGCCCGGCGGCGCGGAGCGGGGTGGTGGCGTTCCACCCCGCCGCCGAGTCTTGGCAGCTCTACAGCCGCGTGTGGCTCGTGGTGGACCAGGCGCACCGCGCCGACCCCGACGACCGCTACCGCGTGTCACGCGCGCTGCGCGAGGGCGTGGCGCGCGGCTACAGCGATTCGGGGCGCCCGGCGCAGCTCCACCTGCCACAGGACCTGCGCGTCCTCTACCTGAGCGACGAGCCCCCCGAGGGGCGGGGCGGCGAGGTGTCGCTTGAGCTGCGCGCGGAGCCGAGCGGGCTCGCCGACTCGTGGACGCGTGACGCGCGCGCGCGCCTGCTCGCCCTCGGCCTCAGCCCCGAGGACGCCGAGGGGCGCCTGCAGTCACCGAGCGCGTTGTCGCTGTCGCAGGCGCTGTCGCTGGCCGCGAGTCTGCGCCTAGTGGGCAACGCGCAGGGGCTCGACGCCCTGCTCTACGCCGCCCTCGCCGGCGGCGCCGTGGCGCACGCGGAGGAGGCGGCGCAGCTCTACTTGGCGCCCGCGCTCCGCCAGGCGCGCCCGGAGCTCGCCGCGTGCGTGCGGGAGTTCGCGGGGCGCGCCGAGGGGTTTCAGGAGCGCTGGGCGCGCACGCTGCGCGCGGAGCTGGGCGGGGAGCCGCCGGAGCCGCCGGTGGTGGCGCTGCGGGTCGACTGACCGCGCGGCGAGCGGGCGCTCACTCCCCCGCCCCGCCCGCCAGCCGCACCTCCACCGCCGCCCCCCCCTCGCGCCCCTCATAGAGCGCAAACACCTCCTCGCCCACGATCCGCAGCGCCGCCGCCCGCCCCCCGTAGAGGGCGGAGATGCCCGTGTCGATGGCGAAGAGCGCCCCGCCGCAGCGCGCGTGGACCCGCCCGTCCGCCTGCGTCGTGTGCCCCATCACCATGCGGCGCGCCCCGAGCGCGGCGAGGGCGCGGGCGGCCTCGGCGCAGGCGTGGGGCTCGGGGCGGAGCCAGTAGCCGCGGTACCAGAGGGGGCCGCCCTCGCCCAAGATGGGCGCGCGCGGGTCGCTGAGGAGCGCGGCGGTGACGCGGCGCGAGAGCTCGGGGGCGGGGGCGGCGAGCGCCTCGGCGACGCCGCCGTGCACAAAGACGGTGTCGCCCACCTGCGCCACCGCGTCCTTGGTGAGCAGCCAGCGCGCCCACTCGCCCTGCGCGCCCCCCGCGCCCCCCGCGCCCCCCACGCCGAGCGAGAGGGCGCGGCGGCGCGCCTCTACGCCGCCGAAGCTCGCCACGTCGCCCTCCGACACGTAGCGCCAGTCGCCGAGCAGGTTCATCGCCTCGTGGTTGCCGAGCAGCACCACCAGCCTGCTCCCCGCCGCCGCCGCCTGCCCCTCAAGGTCTCGGATCCACCTCAGGAGCGGCTCGCCGTCGGGGCCGCGGTCGGTGAGGTCGCCGGTCTGGACCACCACGCCCCCCTTGAGCGCCCACCGCCCCTGCGCGTCGGTGACGCCGGCGAGCCGAAATGCGCGCTGGGCGGCGGGGAGGTCGGCGTGGAGGTCGCCGATGGCGATGAGGGGGGCGGGGGCGGGGCGCGCGCTCGCGTCGCTGAGGCTGAGGGCGGCGCTGAGGCTGAGGGCGGCGCTGAGGCTGAGGGCGGCGCTGAGGCTGAGGGCGGGGCGGGGGGCGGGGCGCACGCTCGGCGCTCCTTTCGGCGCGCGGGGCGCGAGGTGCTAGGTGCGACAATTCACCGCACAGGGGGCTCTGTTCTAAAATACGCGTATTGTATATGGTTCTCTTGACTGTAGAGACTTTCTCTAAGAAGCACATCAGGAATACAGACCCATGACGCGCCCCGCCCCCCGCCCCGCTCCCCGCCCCGCCCTCAGCCTCCAGCTGGCCCTCAGCGGCCTCGCCCTCGCCGCCTGCGACGCCCCCGCCGCCGAGTCCGCCGACCCCTGCGTCGCCACGCGCGATGAGGCGCGCGGCGCCATCCTGATCTCGTGCCCCGACGCGCCGCCGGTGGAGCTCTATGATGGGGCGGACGGGCGCGATGGGGCGACGGGCGACAAGGGCGCGGACGGCGAGGACGGCGAGGACGGCCTCAACGGCGCCAACGGACTCGACGGGCGCGACGGGCGCGACACCTTGGGCGGGGCGGAGGGGCACGGCGCCGTGGATGACCTCGACGGCGATGGGGTGACGGCGGCGGATGGGGACTGCGATGACCGCAACAACACGATCTATCCGGGGGCGCGCGAGCGCGGGCTCGATGGGGTGGACAGCGACTGTGACGGCGAGGAGCGGCCCGCGCTCGGCGGCAACGCGCTCACCCCTGAGCTGCTCGCGGAGCTCGACCTCGACGGCAACGGCGAGCTCTCGCTCGGCGAGTTTGAGGCGCGCTGCGCCCTCTCCGCGCAGCTCACCACGCGCGCCCAGCCCGGCGTGGTGCAGACGCACGCCGCCTGCTCGGGGGTCAACGCCTGCCGCGGCATGGTGCTGCAGTCGTGGGGCGAGGTCTACGAGCACGACTGCCGCGGCGTCAACGTCTGCTCGGGGTGGAGCTGCGTGGAGGCGGCGCCCGACCAGGCGCGCGGCGGCGAGGAGCTGTTCGCGCAGGGGGAGTGCGCCAACTGCCACGGCGGCGGCGACGCCTTTGGGGTGTATGTGCCCGTGGGGCAGGACGAGGCGGCGGCGGTGAGCGCGTTCGCGGCACGCCCGCCGGAGGAGCTGCTCGCCGCCATCGCCTTTGGCATGTCGCGGGTGACGACGTCGGGCATCGCGGAGGCCAACATGCCGGGGCAGTACACGCGCTTCTCGCGCGCCGAGATGCTCACGCTCGCCGCCTACGTCCAGTCGCTCACGCTCTCGCCCTCCCCCCTCGAGGCGCCATCGCGTGACTGAGCGGCGCGCCCTCGGCGTCGGGCTCCGCCCGGAGCTCTATGAGCCGCTGCGGGCGCGCCTCTCGCGCGGCGGCGCGCGCCCGCTCGTGGGATTCGTGGAGGCGCTCGCCGAGAACTTCCTCGGCGCGCCGCGCGCGCTCCGCCGCCTCGACGCGCTCGCCGCGCTCGCGCCCGTGGCGCTGCACTGCGTGTCGCTCAACCTCTGCGGCGCCGACCCGCTCGACGGCGCGCGCCTCGCCGCCCTCGCAGCGCTGGCGCGCCGGGTGCGCGCGCCCTACGTGAGCGACCACCTCTGCTGGACGTCGCTGGGGGCGCTGCACCACCACGACCTCCTGCCCCCGCCCTGCGAGGCGGCGCTGGCGCCCTACGTGGCGGCGCGGGCGCGGGCGGCGCAGGGGGCGCTCGGGGTGCCCTTTGGGCTCGAGAACGTCTCGTCGTACCTGCGCTGGCCGCCGCGGGAGGGGGGCGAGGCGCTCTCGGAGGCGGCGTTCTACGCGCGCGTGGTGGAGGGGGCGGGCGCGCACTATATGCTCGACCTCAACAACCTGTACGTGTCGAGTCACAACCTCGGCTTTGACCCCGAGGAGGTCCTCGCGGTGGTGGACTGGGGGCGCGTGCTGCAGGTCCACGTCGCCGGGCACCAGCGGCACCCGAGCGGGCTGCTCCACGACACCCACGACCGCCCCGTCTGCGACGAGGTGTGGGCGCTCTACCGAGCGGCGTGGCGGCGCGGGGGGCCGTTCCCCACGCTCCTGGAGTGGGACGCGGACCTGCCGCCGTTCGAGGCGCTTGAGGACACGCTCGCGCGCGCCGTTGAGGCGCGGGGGGGATGGTGAGCGCGCGCGAGGGGGACCCCGCGCCCCCGCCGTGGCTCGCGGGGCGGCTCGCGGCGCTCTCCGCCCCCCTCGGCGCGCCGCCGGCGCCCGCGGCGGGGCGCCTCGCGCCTCCCCAGGGCTGGCGCGAGGGCTGCGACTCCCTCCTCGCCGCGCAGCCCGGCCTGCGCCTCTACTACGAGCAGCGCTGGATGCGCCTGCTGAGCGCCGCGCAGGAGCGCGCGCCGCGCCTCGCGCGGGTCATGGGGGCGTGGCGCTTTAACCACCTCGCCCTCGCCCACCTGCGCGCCGCCCCCCCGCCCGCCGGCGGGGACCTCGACGAGGCGAGCGCGGGGCTGGGGGCCGTGGCGCGGGCGGCGCTGCGCCGGGGGCTCTGGGCGGAGCGGGGGCTAGCGGGCGAGGGGCCGAGTCTGTCGGCGCTGCTCGAGCGCCTCCCCACCGCCCACGTCCTCGCCCCCGCCGCCCCCGACCTCGCCCCCGACCTCGCCCCCGACCTCGCCCTCGCGGCGCTGCGGGGCGCGGGGGCGCCCACGCGGCTCATCGAGCAGGCGCTCAGCGTGGACGAGGCGGCGCATCGCGCCCTCGCCGCGCCCCCCCCCGCCCCCTGGGCCCCCGACGCCGCCCTCCTCGCCCGCGCCCCCCACCTGCGCCTGCGCTGGGCGCCGGGGGTGAGTCTGGTGCGAGAGGAGTGGGCGCTCGTGGAGTGGCTCGACGCGGCGGAGGGGAGCGGGGTGAGCGCCAACGCGCCGGCGGGGGGGCGCGCGCTCAGCGAGGCGCCGGCGCGCCCCCCCGCCCTCGGCGGGCAGCGCTACTGGGCGCTCTCCCCCGCCCCCGAGGGGCTGCGGCGCACCACGCTCGACCCCCTCTGCGCTGAGCTCCTCGCCCGCTGGCGCCGCGGGGAGGGCTGGGGGGAGGCGCTCGTGGCGATGGAGGCGCGCCTCTCGCCTGACGCGCGGGGGCGCTGGGAGCGCGGGCTGCCCGAGTGGGTGGCCTGCGGCGCGCGGCTGGGGTGGTGGGTGGGGGTTGAGGGGGGCTGAGGGGGGGTCTTGGTTCGGAGGGGCTTGGCTCCTCGCCCGCCCCGCCCCACTCTCCCCCCCGACCCGCTCTGTGACCCCGTCAAGTACCGCCGGCGCGTGGCCGCCGCCTTCGCGCACTGCCGCCTGCGCCTCACCGACGAGCGAGACATCGAGCGCGTGGCGGGCTTCTTTCAGCGGTCGCGCGAGGATGTGGTGCAGCGGCTGGCGCAGGCGGGGTTCAGGTACCTCCTCAAGCTGGGGGGGCTGGCGGCGGGGGCGCGGGGGGGGGCGGTAAGGGGGGGCGAGCGCCCTCCTCAGCTCTCGCTCGCGCCCGCGCCCCCGCCCCCACCCCCGCCCGCGCTGTCGCCCGCGTCCGCGTCCTCAGCGCTCTCCTGCTCTAGCGCCCTAAACGCCTCTTCGGCGTTGAAGCGGAGACGCGCGCGGAGCGCGTCGCGGGGGCGGGCGCGTGCAGGGGCGACCTCTGGGGCGACCTCCGGGGCGACCTCCGGGGCGACCTCCGGGGCGGGGCGCGCCTCGGGCTCCGGCAGGCGGGCGGCGAGGTCGTCGAGGGCCGCTAGCACCTCCTCGCGCGACACGCACATCAGCGCGTAGCGCACGTCGCCGCCCCCCTCCCGCGCCACGGCCTCGCGGCGCGCGGCGACGCCGTTGAGGGTGAGGGCGGTCTGCGCCACGATCACCCGCAGCCCCTCCGCGCGCCCGCCCCCCGCGCCCGCTTGAGCCGCCGCGCCCTCCCCGTATGTGGTGAGGACCCAGCTGGTCATCTGAGCGCGGAGCGAGCGCGCGAGGTCGTCTCGCCCCCGCGCCAGCGCCGCCGCGCGCGCAGCGGCGCCGCTGGCGCCCACAGAGGCGCTGCCCACCCCGCAGCCGAGGGGGGCGCGGAGCGCCCAGGTGGGCGGCCCCCCCTCCTCGCCCGGCGCGGGGGCGCGGGCGCCGCAGGCGGCGAGCAGGAGGGCGGCGAGCAGGGGGGCGGCGGGCGGGGGGGCGTGAGGCGGCGTCATGGAGAATCTCCTCGCGCGTGGGTGGGGCGCGGCGACCCGCGCCGAAAAGGCTTATCCTTGGGGGGGCGCTCTGATACAACAGCGCCACTCTACCGCAGCGCGCGGCGCGGCGCTCCCTCAATCTCTCCTCACGTCTCGCGTCTCGCGTCTCGCGTCTCGCGTCTCGCGTCTCGCGTCTCGCTCTCTCTGCCCCAGGACACCGCCGATGGCACACCCCAGCACCCCCCACCTCCCCCTCACGCTCCTCAGCGACGACGAGCGCGCCTTCGCCGACATGATCTACCAGTACGCCAAGGAGAAGTTCGGGCCCCTCGTCTCCAAGATGGACGAGGAGAGCAAGCTCGACCCCTGCGTGCTCCCGAGCCTGTTCAAGGACCTCGGCGTGATGGGCGTGGAGATCCCCGAGGAGCACGGCGGCGCGGGGGCGAGCTTTATGATGGCCACCCTCGCCGTGGAGTCGCTCGCCCGCGTAGACCCGAGCGTGGCGGTGGTGGTGGACGTGCAGAACACCCTCGTCAACAACGCGCTCGTGCGCTGGTGCAACGACGAGCAGAAGGCGCGCGTCCTGCCCAAGATGGCCAGCGAGTGGGTGGGCTCCTACGCCCTCAGCGAGCCGAGCTCCGGCTCCGACGCCTTCGCGCTCAAGTGCCGCGCGGACCGCGTGGAGGGCGGCTGGCGGCTCAACGGCACCAAGCTGTGGATCACCAACGGCGGCGAGAGCACCCTCTTTATCGTGATGGCCAACACGGATTTCTCCAAGGGCTACAAGGGCATCACCTCGTTCTTGGTGCAGCGCGGCGCGCCGGGCTTCACCGTGGGCAAGAAGGAGGACAAGCTCGGCATCCGCGCCTCGTCCACCACGGAGCTCATCTTTGAGGACTGCTTTGTGCCTGACGCCGACGTGCTCGGCGAGGTGGGCAAGGGCTACAAGATCGCCATCGAGACGCTCAACGAGGGGCGCATCGGCATCGGCGCGCAGATGCTCGGGCTGGCGCAGGGCGCCTTTGACTACGCGATGGCGTTTATGCTCGAGCGCAAGCAGTTCGGGCGCCCCATCGCGGAGTTCCAGGGGCTGTCGTTCCAGTACGCGCAGGTGGCCACGGAGCTCGAGGCGGCGCGCCTGATGGTGTACAACGCCGCGCGCCTCAAGGACCTCGGGCGCCCCTTCGTGAAGGAGGCGGCGATGGCCAAGCTCTACGCGTCGCAGGTGGCGGAGAGCGCCGCGTCGATGTGCCTAGAGTTCATCGGCGGCGTGGGCTTCACCAAGGAGTACCCCCTCGAGAAGCTCTACCGCGACGCCAAGATCGGCAAGATCTACGAGGGCACCTCCAACATGCAGCTCGACACCATCGCCAAGCTGCTGCGCGCCGAGTACACCCGCTGATGCGCGCAGCCCGCCTCGCGCCGCTGGCGCTCTTGGGGGGGCTCTGGGGCTGCGTGATCAAGGAGGGCCTCCCCGCCCTCGACGACCAGGGCGCCCCGGGGGGGCTCGCCGCGCGGCCCGATGCGGCGGGCGGCGACCTCGACGGCGATGGGCGCTCGGTGGAGGAGGGCGACTGCGACGACGCGGCGTTCACGGTGCACCCGGGGCGCCCAGAGGTGTGCGGGGACGGGGTGGACCAGGACTGCGACGGCGCCGACCTCCCCTGCGCGGCGGTGGACGCCGACGGGGACGGGTACGCGCCGGCGGAGGGCGACTGCGATGACGCCGACCCCGCCGCCTCGCCCGCGCGCCTCGAGACCTGCGGGGACGGGGTGGACCAGGACTGCAACGGCGCGGACCTCGCCTGCGACGCCCTCGACATGGACGGCGACGGCGTGTCGGCGGCGGACGGGGACTGCGACGAGGGGAGCGCGCGCGTGTTCCCGGGGGCGGACGACCGCTGCGGCGACGGGGTGGACCAGGACTGCGACGGCGCCGACGCCCCCTGCGCGCCGCCGCCGCCGCCGCCCCCCCCGCCCTCGCCGGAGGACGGCGACGGCGACGGCGCGTCGGCGGCGGCGGGCGACTGCGATGACGCGGAGCCCGCGGTCTCGCCGCGGGCGGCGGAGGGCTGCGGGGGGGCGGCGGCGGGGCGCGATGACGACTGCGACGGGTACCCCGACGAGGGCTGTCCGGGGGACCCCCGCACCCCCACCGCCGCCTTCGCCGCCGGCCCCTCGCTGCTCGGCAGCGCCCTCGCCGACCCGGCGGCGTGCGCGCGCGACCCGAGCGTGGACGAAAACTGCGACGAGGTGCCGCAGCGCGAGGTGCGCCTGAGCGCGTTCGCGATCGACGTGCACGAGGTGACGCAGGGGCAGTACGCGCGCTGCGTGCAGACCGGCCGCTGCACGCCGCCGACGCGGGTGGCGGGGGTGGAGAGCAGCGCGCGCTTCGGCGACCCCGCCTACGCTGACTACCCCGTCACCTGGGTGCGGCAGGCGCAGGCGGAGGCGTACTGCGCGTGGCTCGGCGGGCGCCTGCCCACGGAGGCAGAGTGGGAGCGGGCGGCGCGCGGGGGCGCCCCCCTCGAGGAGCGCCTCTACCTGCGCGCGGGGGAGGCGCCGTCATGCCCGGGGGTGAACGTGGCGTCGTGCGTGGGCGACCTCGCCCCCGTGATGTCGTCCCCCGCCGATCGCACGGCGCAGGGGGTGCACGACCTCCTCGGCAACGCCCATGAGCTGGTGGCGGGCTGGTACGACCCCACCTACTACGCCCGCGCCCCGGCGCAGGACCCCCCGCCGGTGGGGGAGGCGGCGGAGCGCGATCAGGTGCCCGTGCGCGGCGGGGGGCACCGGGCGGCGGCGGCGTTCAGCGCCATCACCTATCGCGGTTTTCGGCTGCTCATGCGTCAGCGCGGCGCGCTGCCGGACGTGGGCTTCCGCTGCGCCTTTGGCCGCTGACGCCCCGGCGCCGCCGCGCGCCCCCCTCCCGCTCCTCGCGCTGCGCCTCCCCTCGCCGCTCACGCCCCTCGACCTGCGCGGGCTGTGGGGGGAGGCGGGGCCGGCGCTGTGGGTGAAGCGCGATGACCTGATCCACCCGGACGTGTCGGGCAACAAGTGGCGGAAGCTGGCGGGGCTGTTTGAGGAGGAGGGGGCGCGTCACGAGGTGCGGGAGGGGGCGGGGGCGAGGCGGGCGGGCGGGGGCGGTGAGCGCCCGCCGCACCTCGTCACCTTTGGGGGCGCCCACTCCAACCACCTCGTGGCGGCGAGCGCGGCGGCGCGGGCGGCGGGGTGGGGGCTCACGTGCGTGGTCCGCGGCGACGAGCTCGCCGCGCGCCCCCTCAGCCCCGCCCTCGCCCGCTGCGCCGCCCTCGGCGCGCGCCTCGCCTTCGTCCCCCGCGCCCGCTTCGCCGCCCTGCGCGCCGAGGGCTGGGCGCCCACCCCCGAGGAGCTCGCCGCCTGGGCGCCGGCGGGGGGGGGCGCGCGCGTGCTCCCCGAGGGGGGCGCGGGCGCCCACGTGGCCGCTGGCTGCGCGGGGCTGTGGGGGGAGCTGGCGGCGCAGTGGGCGGCGCTGGCGGCGGGGTGGGGGGGGGCGCCCCCCGACGAGCTGTGGCTGGCGGCGGGGACGGGCGCCACGGCGCGGGGGCTGGTGCAGGCGATGCCGCCGGGGCACCCCACGCGGGTGGTGGCGGTGAGCGCGGCGCGCGGCGCGGCGCGGGAGGCGGCGGCGCTCCTGGGGGCGGCGGCGGCGCGGGGGGTGGCGGCGGAGTGGGTGGACGAGGCGCGCTTTGGGGGCTTCGCCCGCGGGCTGGCCGCCGCGGGAGCGCTGGCGGCGCGGGTGGAGGGGCTGGCGGGGGTGCGGGTGGACCCCGTCTACAACGCCAAGCTCCTCGCGGAGCTCTGGTCGCGCGCGCCGCGCTTGGAGGGGCGGCGGGTGGTGTGGGTGCACACGGGGGGGTGGGCGGGCGGCGGCTGAGGGCGCGCCAAAATCACATGACCGCCGCGCGCGCTTGGTGTAGGCTCGACCTCGCCGCCCCCGCGCGCGCCGCCCGCGCGCCCTGCCCAGGAGAGCGCCCATGCGCACCGCTGCCCCCCTCGCCCTCGCCTTGCCCTTCTCCCTCTCCCTCTCCCTCGCCCTCGCCCTCGCCCTCGCCCTGCCCCTCGCCCTGCCCCTCGCCCCCGCCCACGCCGAGGGGCAGGGCGGCGGCGCGCTCGGCGGGAGGGGCGGGAGCGGCCCCGAGCCCGCCGCCCTCGCGCTCCTCGCCTCCAGCGCCGCCGTGGGCGCGGCGGTGGCGCGCCGCCGCGCGCGCCGCGCCTCGCAGCCGCCGCGCGACGAGCGCTGAGAGGGGTCGCGCGCGCCCATGAGCGACCTCATCTACGACTGGAACGCCCCCGCCGACGCCCTCGTGCCCGTCGTGGAGGTGGACGACGAGACGCTCCGCGACGGCCTCCAGAGCCCCTCGGTGCGCGAGCCGTCCCTCGGCCAGAAGATCGAGCTCCTTGAGGCGATGATCTCGCTCGGCGTCAAGCGCGGCGACATCGGGCTGCCCATGTCGGCGCAGCTCGAGGACATCGAGGGGCTCCTCAAGCACATCGCCGACCACCGCCGTCCCTTCGCCCCCGGCCTCGCCGTCCGCACCGTGGTGAGCGACCTGCGGCACGTGGCGGACCTCCAGCAGCGCTTTGGGATTCCTATCAAGGCGGAGGCGTTTTTGGGCTGCTCGCGCATCCGCCTCGCCGTGGAGGGCTGGGACATGGGCAAGGTGCTGCGGCTGGCGGAGGAGGCGATCCGCTTCGCTAAGGCGCAGGGGATTCCGATGATGTTCGTCACCGAGGACACCACGCGCGCTCACCCCGATGACCTCGAGGCGGTGTACGGGCTCGCCCTCGACGGCGGCGTGGAGGAGGTGTGCGTGGCCGACACGGTGGGGCACTCCACCCCCGGGGGCGCGCGGGCGGTGGTGGGGGCGGTGCGCGACCTGATTCGCCGCAAGGGGCGCCCCGAGGTGCTCCTCAACTGGCACGGGCACTCCGACCGCGGGCTCGCCGTGGCCAACTCCCTCGCCGCCGCCGAGGCGGGCGCCGACGTGCTCCACGCGGCAGGACTCGGAATCGGCGAGCGGAGCGGCAACACGCCCATGGACCAGCTGCTCGTCAACCTCAAGCTCCTCGGGCGCTGGCCCCACGACCTGCGCGGCCTCAGCCGCTACGTGTCGCTCGTGAGCGCGGCGGTGGAGGTGCCGGTGCCGCGCAACTACCCCGTCTTTGGCGACGACGCCTTCCGCACCGCCACCGGCGTGCACGCCGCCGCGCTCCTCAAGGCGCGCCGCGAGGGCAACCGCGCCCTTGAGGACGTGGTGTACTCCGGCGTCCCGGCGCACCTCTTTGGGCTCGAGCAGGAGGTGGAGCTCGGGCGCATGAGCGGCAAGAGCAACGCCCTCTACTGGCTCCGTAAGCGGGGGCTGCCGGAGGGGGAGGCGCTCGTGGACGACCTCGTGCGCGCGGCGCAGCGGAGTCCGGTGGTCCTCTCGGGTGAGCAGATTCTCGCCGTGGTGCGCGCGCACCACCCTGAGTGAGTCCTGAGGGACGGAAGGAGCGGCCCGTGAAGGAGCAGCCCGCGAAGGAGCGGCCCGCGAAGGAGCGGCCCGTGGAGGAGCCTCTGGCGAGGGGCGCGGTGGTGCGGGGGGCGGAGGGGCTCGCCGCGGCCGTGGCGGCGCTGCGCGCCGGTGAGTGCGTGGGCATGCCCACGGAGACGGTGTACGGGCTCGCCGCCGACGCCCTCGACGAGCGGGCGGTGGCGCGGGTGTTTGAGGCCAAGGGGCGCCCGCACTTTGACCCGCTGATCGTGCACGTCGCCCCCGAGCACGACCCGCGGCGGTGGGTGGCGCTCACGCCCACGGCGGAGCGGCTGATCGAGGCGCTGTGGCCTGGCCCCCTCACGCTGCTCGTGCCCAAGCGCGACGTGATCTCCGACCTGGTCACCTCTGGGCACCCCACCGTGGCGCTCCGCTGCCCGGCGCACCCGGCGGCGCAGGCGCTGCTCCGCGCCTTCGGCGGCCCGCTCGTGGCGCCGAGCGCCAACCCCTTCGGGCGCATCAGCCCCACCACCGCCGAGGCGGTGCGGGCGGGGCTCGGCGCGCGGGTGGCGCTGGTGCTCGACGGGGGGGCCTGCGCGGTGGGGCTCGAGTCCACCATCGTGGACGCTACGGCGCCGTGGCCGTCGCTGCCCGTCCTGCGGCTCGGCGGCGTGCCCCCAGAGGCGCTCGAGGCGCTCGGCGCGCGCCTGAGCTACCCCACGCCGCTCATCGGGCAGGCGCCCGGGACGCTCAAGAACCACTACGCGCCCCGCAAGCCGCTCTACTTGGTGGAGGGGGCGCTCCCCGCGCGCGTGGCGGGGGCGGCGGCGGAGGCGGCGTACCTCGCGTGGGGCGCGCTGCCGGAGGGGGCGCGCGGCGAGGTCCTCGCGCCCTCCGGCGGCAGCGTGGAGGGCGCCGCGCGGCTGTTCGCGGCGATGCGCGCCCTCGACGACTCGCCGGCCCCGCACATCATCGCCGAGCTGCCCCCCCCGGGCGGCCTCGGCCTCGCCATCGCCGACCGCCTCCGCCGCGCCGCCTCGGGGTTCGCGCGGTGGGGCGGGGGGGGGGGGGCGCCCCCCGAGGGCTGAGGCGCGCCGGCCGCCCGCCTCGCCCGCGCCGCCGCGCTCAGCCCGCGCTCAGCCCTCGCCCGCCAGCGCCGCCGCCAGCGCCCCGAGGCCCTCTAGCCCCCCCGCCTGCGGCCCCAGCTCCGGGAGGCGCAGCACGCCCGCCCCCTCTCCGCCCAGCCCCTCCGCCGCGCGCCGCCGCCGCCCGCCCCTCCGCCGCCAGCGCCGCGACCCAGCGGTCGCCCTCGCCCTCGCCCTCGCCCTCGCCCTCGCCCTCGCCCTCGCCTACCCCGGCGTCGCGGTTGAGCACAAAGCCGCCAAAGGGCAGACCGCGGGCGCTCACCTGCTCGCGGAAGTAGCGCGCC
>VGTA01000012.1 GCA_016874875.1 Deltaproteobacteria bacterium
TAGGGCGTGTAGGGGGCTGCGCACGGTGCTGCTCACTGCTCGCTCGTGGGGCGGGTCTGGTAGCGGAAGTACACGATGATGTCCTCGATGAGCGGGCGCTCCTCGCGGCGCGCGCCGCGCCCAAGAATCCAGGCGCTCTCCGTGCTCGCGCCCGCCACCATCACGGGCACGCGCAGGCGCCAGTCCATCGCCGAGAGGCTGCGGTCGCGCCCAAAGAAGCGCCAGCAGGCGGCGTCGCGGGCGAGGGGCTCCGTGACCCCGTCCTCCTCAAAGTTCAGGCAGGCGCGCAGCAGACTCGAGCGGGTCACGAACGAGCGCGGCGCGCGCTGCTGCGCCTCCGTGGACTGCGGGGCGTAGCCCACCACAAAGGAGCGGATCGGGTACTCGAGGGTGGGCGGCAGCCCCACCTCGCGCACCACGGGCTCTGGGTGACACGCGCGGAGCAGGTCCACCCCGCCGCGCACGAGCTCATAGCGCAGCGTGTTGACCTCAGCGTTAAAGTTCTGCCCCACCAGATTCACGGCGATGTTGCCGGGGTGGTAGGCGGAGGAGTCCTCGATGTGGACGAGGCGGTGGTTGCACTCCGTGGGGCTGACGAGCCACTCCGGACCGCGCGCCCCGGCGCGCTGCGCGGTGAGGGGCGTGGCGAAATTGAGCTCGATCACGTCGGCGGGGAGGTTGTTGATGGTGGTCTGCTTGAGGTAGGGGGGGCTGGTGATGATGTTGTGGAACTGCTCCCCCGCCGTCACCACGCGCCCCGTGCGCGCGTCCACCACGTCGACGAGGTTGGGGAACAGGTGCCGGCGGAGCGAGAAGCGCAGGACCTCGATGTTGCTGGAGGCGTCACAGTCGATCCCCTCGCGCCCGCAGTACTCGCGCTCATAGCGCTTGAGCTCCGCGATAAAGCGGCGCACGTCATCGAGCGTCACGGCGCGCGTGAGGCGAGCGCGCAGGGCGGCGGCGGCGGCGGGGCTGAGGTTGTAGTGGTGGAGGAAGGCCATATAGAGGCGATAGGAGTAGTTGAGCACCTCGCGGAGCTTGCCGTCGGAGGCCATCGCCAACCGGCGCCCGCGCAGGAGGTTGCCCGCCTCGCGCCCCACGAGGTGGTCCACGATAAAGCGCACGTCGTCTTGATAGGTGCCGTAGTGCGCCGCGATCTGGTACCGGAGGTTCTCGATCTGCACGTTGAGGTTAAAGATCGCCTGCGTGTGCGTCTGGAACTCCGTGATGAGCCCATCGACCTCGCGCAGCATGTTGGCGAGCTCTTGGCGGACGTCAGCCTGCGCGTCCTGAGACTCCACGATGGAGGTCGCCATCTCAAAGGCGATGCGCTTGGCGATAAAGAGCGCGTCAAACACCTGCCGCGGCACCGCGATCGCCACCTTGCTCGCGATCTGCGTGATCTCAGAGATCGCGTTCTGAGGGCAGTCGGTGCCCACGGCGAGCCCGGCGATGACGGTGCAGCCGATCGCCTCACCGGCGTCCGTCATAATGCTCTCGCTGAGGTCCGTCAGCTCCTTGAGCTTCTCATACACCGCCTCGAGCACCTTAAACACCTGCTCCGCCGTAAACAGGCCCATTTTCGCGGAGCTGCAGGCCTCCCCGTCCGACGCCACCAAGCACGACCGACTCAGCTTGTCGCCCATGCCATACTTCTGCGTCATCTGCTTCAGCAGGGTCTCCACCGAGCGGATCACCTGCTCGCGGGCAAACTCAAGCGCGCGCCGCTCTTGGACCAGGTTGCCCATCTCGCCGCCCACGCAGAGGCGCCGGCGACCGGCGAGCGTCACCGAGAGCTCCGAGAGGCGGTTGAGGTCACAGCGGGCGGGGGCGGTGAGCGGGTTGTTGTTGTTGGTCACGTGCAGGATCTGATCCGTGGCGCTCGTGAACGAGCTCACCACCTCGCGGCACGCCGTCCCCGCGTAGCCATAGTCGTCGCCGCCGTCCTGCCCGCAGGTGTAGGTGAAGCCCGACACGGCGCTGCCCCACTCGAGCCCGAGGTCGGCGCAGGCGGCGCGGGCGGCGGCGGAGTCTTGGCTCAGCTTGCAGTCGCGGATCTTTTGGACGAGCGCGTCGTCGGTGTAGCGTGCCAACAGATAATCACAGTAGTCGAGGCGCCCGTCGTTGTTCTCGTCGGTGAGCGTGGAGGCGGTCAGCGTCGCGTCGAGCTCCGCGGCGGTGGGGCCGCACTGCTCCGCGAGCCACCCTGAGATGTCCCGGCGCGCCGCAAAGAGCTTCTCCTCGAGGGCGTCGAGGTCCCCGAGCGACGCCTTGAGCTCCTCCACCGCCGCCGCCACGTCCCCCTCCGCCTCCCCGAGCAGCCCCCCCTCGCCGTCATCGCCCTCGAGGATCCGCAGATAGTTCAACCAGTTGCGGCTATCGTCGGAGGAGGTTTGGAGGACGCGGGTGGACTCAAAGTAGACCTGGCCGTCCCAGAGCCCCAGCTCATTGCGGCTGGCGTTGAGCTGGTTGAGAATCGCCTGCCCCTCCCGAAACAGCTCCTCCGCGCGCCCCTCGTAGCGCACCAGCGCGCCCGGGTCGCTCTGCCAGTCGATCTGGAGCTTGAGCAGGAGCGCCTGCGTGAGGTACTCATGCTGGAGCATGTTCTGCACGATGTTGTACTTGGAGGCGAGGCTACGCTGCTCAAACAGGCGGCGGTCGACGTCCACCACCGAGGCGAGCACCTCCATGCGGTCCGCGAGGACCGTCTGCAGGATCTTGAGCCAGTCGCCGCCGCGCTGGAGGTAGGCGTCCATGGGCCACGACGCGAGCACCTGCACGCTCGGCGCCGAGGAGACCGCCGCGAGGAGCTCATCAAAGCGCTCGAGCGCCTCCTTCTGCTGCTCGCTCTTGTACGCCAGCGCCGCCCCCTCCGTGAAGGGGTTGTCTTGGTTGCGATAGAGCGTCATAAAGGCGTTGGAGAGGCGCTCGTCGCCTTCAAACTTAAGGGACTGCGCGCGGTGGAGCCAGAAGCGGTTGTGCTCGCTGAGGGTGAAGCGCGCGCGCTCGGCGCGCGACACGGCGCCATCGGCGTTGAGGTCCGCCGCCACGCCACACGACGAGGCGTCGATCGCCGCGTCACAGAAGAGCGGCAGGGCGGGGTTGGCGTCGCCGTTGGCGTCGCCCGCGAGGCCGAGGAGGCGCGACACCTCCACGCTGAAGTGCGCGGTGTTGACCCACGGCGCCCCGTCCGGCTCCGCCTTGAGCAGCGCTTTTTGGTGGAGGGCGAGGCCGCAGCGCGCGCTGCTCGGCGACACGCAGGCCGCGGCGTCGCCCCCAAAGTACGCCGAGTAGCTCTGAAACTCCGCCGGGGCGTCGAGGCGCACGCAGAGCGTCCAGCGCTCCCCGCTGGCGAGCGCGGAGGAGGGCAAGAGCGCCCTGAGCTCATCATAGGTGAGCGCGGCGCGCGCCATGAGGTCCACGAAGAGGGGCGGCAGGAGGTCCGCGCCCGCGCCGGGGGCGTTGTAGGCGGCCGCGCGCTCCTCCTCGCCAAAGGTCACGCAGGTGGCGTTGGAGAGGTCATTGACGCAGGCGCGCGCCTGAGTGGCGTTGGCGCCGGCGCCCTGCGTGAAGGAGGCGCAGGTCTCCCCCTGCGCGCACGACGAGGCGCTCATGCAGGAGGAGGAGGCGGTGAGGCAGATGCCGTTGACGAGGTCGCAGCGCTTCTGATCGAGGCAGGAGGGCGAGCGGTCTGAGCAGGCCTGGCCGCCGCTGTAGATCTGCGCCGAGGAGCGCGCGCAGGTCGACGCGCCGCTGGCGCCCTGCAGGCACGCGAACCCGGGGGCGCAGGGCGCGCTCGTCGAGCAGGCCTGCTCCTCGGGGCAGAGGGTGACGCGCCCCCGCAGGAAATCATAGATGGTGAGGTAGGCGCCCCGCGCGCCCGCCCCGAGGCTGCCGAGGGCCTCGCCGATCAGGTCTGAGAAGGAGACGAGGTCGGGGAAGATGGGCAGGCGGCAGGCGCGCGCGGCGGGGCTCGCGGGGTCACACACGTCGCGCGCGGCGCGCACGTACGCCTCAAAGCTCCGAAGGTCGCTAAAGTGTTGCGACTCGCCCCCCACGCAGCTGTCGGCGATCTCCTCCTCGAGCGCCTCTAGGAGCGCGGCGCGGCTCGGGAAGGAGGCGCTGAGGGGGGGCAGGAGCCGATAGGGGACTCCCGGGGGCGGAGAGGAGTCGGCGGTCCGCTGCAGGAGCTTAAAGGCGCCGCGGAGGGTGAAGTCCGTGGGGGCAAGCCCCTTGATCAGCTCGCTGTAGAGCCCATAAAAGTAGCCCGTGGTCTCATCAAAGGGCCCATACAGCTCCACGAGGCGCTCGATGTTGCGCCCAAAGGGGTTGCGCGCGCTCAGGGCGGCGGCGTCGCTGCCGGCGCTCGCCTCGGACTCCGCGTAGCTCGCCTGCAGCGTGCTGCGCCCGATGAGGCGCAGCACGCCGCGCTCAGGGTAATACACGCCGAGGAGGGGGATGTCGTGGGCGCGCTCCCCGGCGCCCGCGTTGGGGCGCGCGAAGCCCACGGACTGGTCGCCGTGCAGCGCCGCGTACACCTTGCGCCCGCGCGCCACGTCCCGCAGCTCCGCGTGAATCCCCTCGGCGCGCAGGAGCTCATCCCACGACGTGACCTCCTCCGAGATGTACACCCTCGTCGCCAGCGCCATCGGCGTGAGCCCCGAGAGGGAGTAGCGCTCGTCCTCATAGTACACGCCGAGGTCGCCGACGTACTCACCCGAGGGGGTCTTCTTGCTGTAGTAGACCTGCAGCTCATCGCTGTCGCCGTTGTCGTAGACGGCCTTGAGGGTGGCGCGGTAGGTGCCCGGGGAGAGGCGCGCGGCGACCTCCTCCTCGAGCGCCACGTCGAGGCGCGGGCTGCCCACGGCGCGCACCACGCCAAAGGGCGAGGGGAGGCGCACCCACGACTCCGTCTGCGGGTCCACCACGCAGTCCGCGCGGCGCGCCACGCACGCGCCCTCGGTGGGGTCCACGGCGGGGTCCCGCTCCCGCGCCGAGGCGCAGTCCTGCGGGAAGGGCGCGAGGCAGCGCGGCTCATCCTTGAGGGCGTACGTCACCTGCAGGCGGTAGCCAAAGCTCACCGTGGGGACGTCGAGCACCTGCTGGCGCGTCACCAGGTCCATCACCGCGAGGGGCGCCGCGTCGCGCGTCTGAACGGCGTTGAGGTCGAGGCGCTTGCGCGCGAAGCGGACGGCGTAGAGGGCGGGGTCAAAAACAAACTCCTCCTCCGCCGCCGAGGCGTCCGGCAGCACGCGGCAGCGCCCGCCGGCGCTGCAGTACCACTCGCTGCTCGGGCAGTCGAGGGCGCGCGAGCAGCGGGGGGCGCAGGTCCCCAAGAAGCAGTAGGCGCCCGCGAGGCAGTCGCGGTCCACCTCGCAGGTGGTGGCGGTGACGTCCTCGAGGGACTGCAGCACGCAGCGCCCGCGCGTGTAGTCGCAGAGCTTGAGGGGGCCGGCGCACTCGCGGTCGAGGGCGCCGAGCCCCTCCTCGCGGGCGGCGATGAGCCCGCACTCGCGGGCGCAGCCCCTCGTCTCGGGGTCGCAGTACAGCCCGAGGCCGCACTCCTCGTCCGTGGCGCAGGCGAGGCGCTCGGGCGGGAGCGGGCGCTCAAGGAAGGAGAGCACGCAGAGGTCGAGGTCAAAGATGTCGAAGCGCGCGTCGCCGTTCTGGTCAAGGAGGCGGTTGAGGTTGGCCTCGAGGTCACAGCGATTCTCGCTCCAGGCGGGCTCACGCCCCTCGAGCCAATACGAGATGCACTGGTCGAGGAGGTTGAGGTCCATCTCAAAGGGCACGGGCTCACAGTAGTAGCCCGCGGCGCTCGCCACGCACTGCTCGCCGAGGGAGCAGCGCCCGGGCTCGGGGAGCGCGTCCTCCCCCGCGCAAGGCGGGTAGCAGCGCGCCGCGCCGTCCACGCGCACGCAGAGGGTGGCGATGGAGTTGTCGACGCACGCCCGCGCGTCGAGGTCACACGCCTCGCCGAGCCCCCCGGCGCCTAGGCACTCCTGCGGGACGCTGACGATGGGGTTGTCCTGCGCGCGCGCCGGCGCGGGCGACCAAGAGCAGAGCAGCGAGAGCAGCGAGAGCAGCGAGAGCAGCGAGAGCGGCGAGAGCGGCGAGAGCGGCGAGAGCGGCGAGAGCAGCGAGAGCGGCGAGAGCGGCGAGAGCGGCGAGAGCGGCGAGAGCAGCGAGCGCGGCGAGGGGGCGGGCGCGCGCCCGAGGGCGCGGGGGGCGACGGGGGGGGGCTGGGTCAACACAGACTCACTCCTCACCCGAGAGGGCGGCGGGGGGCGGCGCGAGCACCACGCCCTCATTGGCCTCCGCGGGGGCGAAATAGGGGGCGCGCGGGAGGATGCGGACGCGCGCGGCCTCCTCGCGCGACCCCTCAAACGACAGCGCGGCGAGGCCGCCGCCGCCGATCAGGGACAGGGAGGCGGGGCTCATGAGGACCACGCGGAGGCGCGTGGCGTCTCGCCGCTGCACCACGAGCTCCTTCCCCGCCTCCGTCGCCGCCTCAAGGGGCGCGGCGCCGAGGTAGGTGAGCGCGGCGGGGTGCTCCACAAAGAGCTCCACCGCCCGCGGCGCCGCCTGGTCTGCGCGGCGGGCGTAGCGCACCTCCACGCGCACGCGCCCCGCGCCCTCCTCGCGCGCCTCAAGCCACAGAGACGGCGAGAGCGCCTCCACAGGCTCCCGCGGCGAGGCGGCGGGCAGGTCGGCGGGGGGCAGGTCGGCGGGCAGGTCGGTGGGGGGCGCGCCGCGCTCCCCCCCCCCGCCGCCCGCCCAGGGGTCACAGGCGAGCGCCAAGAGCGCCAAGAGCGCCAAGAGCGCCAAGCGCCCCAAGCGCCCCAAGCGCCCCAAGCGCCCCAAGAGTCCCGATTCGAGGGCGCCCGAGAGGGCGCGCGGCGTGAGCAGAGAGCGCGTCATGGCAGCACCGAGAGGTTGAGCGTGGGCCAAGCGTAGAGGCTCGCCGAGGAGAGCTGAGACAGGCTCACGAGGTCCCCGGCGTCGCGGCCATCGCTGCCGTTGAGGTCCACGAAGCAGGAGAGGTCAAACGACTGACCGGGCGAGAGCGGCAGGTAGGCGGGCTTGTTGGTGACGTACTCGGCGCCCACCTCGCAGTCGGACGTGCAGAGGCGAGAGGCCACCCGGACGACGGGGGCGCCCTGCTGCGTCGCGTTGGGGATGAGCGCCCCAGGGCGCGCGGGCAAGAAGGTGCCGCCCGGGGAGAAGGCGCAGAGCATGGGGGCGCGCCGCGCGGCGTCGCTCGACACGCTGACGCCGCTCGGGACCCGCCCGCGGACGTTCACCAGCCACAGCGGCGTGAGGTCCGCCGCGCCGAGCTCCACGTAGAGCACCTCCCCCGCGCGCACCTCAAGGCGCCGATACACGCCGTGGTCCCCGAGGGCGAACGTGGGCTGATTGGAGTTGGGGTCAAAGGAGTTGTTGGTGTTGAGGTAGAGGACGAGGTGATAGGTCCCGGGGGCGAGCGTGGCGTCGGTGGACGAGCCGGGCTCCACCACGCGCGTCGAGAGCGCGCCGCCCTGCACCGAGACCTCGCCGCGCTGCGCCCCCACCAGGCGCGCGGCCACCCCCCCGCTCGGCGACGAGAAGAGCGACAGCTCCACCCGAGACGACTCGGCGCTGGGCGCGCGCAGCGACACCTCCACGCGCCCCGCGTCCACGCAGGTCACCCGCACCGACGTGACGTCCGCCCCCTCCACCCGCCCCTCGCCCGCCGACACCGCGCAGCGCACGAGCTCGGGGCTGCGCGCCACCGTGACCCTGTAGTCTGTGTCGTTGAGCGCCCCGAGCGGGAAGCGGAAGGATGTGGCGCCCGGCTCCACGGCGAGGAGCTCGGGGCTGCCGTTGAGACTCAGGCGGAGGCCCGCGCGGGTGAGCCCCTGCACCTGCCCGCCCACAAAGAAGGTTTCCCGAGTCTGCGCCGCGTCCTCGCAGAGGACGGTGACGGGCGAGAGGAGGGCGGCGGGGTAGGAGGTGAAGCGCGTTTGGGCGGGACTCACCAGGTTGCGCGCCGCGCAGGTGAGGGAGGGGCGAGAGGCGCTGAGGACGGTGAGCGTGTACTCGTCGCCCGCGTAGAGGGGCGCCCCTGGGAAGGAGACCTCCCCCTGAGGCGTCGCGCCCGCGCCCACGCTCGTGGGGAGCGAGTACGTCACCTCGCTCACGCGCGGCGGCGCCCCGCGCGTGGAGGCGGAGAGCTGCACGCGCAGCGACTCCCCCGCCGGCAGATTCACCACCGGCGCCGAGAGCACATAGGTGGGCAGGTCCACGCAGGTGACCACCAGCATCTGCGTCGCCGGCACGCCGCCGGCGGGAATCACCCCCGCGCCGCTCTCCAGCGAGCAGCTCTGGCGGCTCGGCTGGCGCGCCACCACCACCTCATAGGCGGCGCCCTCGCGCAGCGCCACGGGCAGCTGCCCGAGGCCCTCGGGGGAGAGCGCCGCGGTGGTGACCGTGAAGCGCTGCCCGCTCTCGCGCTCGAGGAGCTCGAGCGCCTCCCCGGGTCGGAGGCCCCGCGCCGAGTAGGGCAGCGCGCGCTCGGGCAGGTCTGAGCAGGTGACCTGCGCCAGCGCCGCCCCGCCCGCCCCCACCGCCCCCGCCCCGCCGCCCGTGACGGCGCAGGAGAGGCCGCGCGGCGAGCGGGTGACGGCGAGCGCGTAGGGCTCCCCGGCGCGGAGGACGCGCGGGGCGCTGAAGCGCGCGTCGGCGAACGCCCCAAACTCCTGCGTGCGCGTCACGCCCCCCGCCGTGGAGGTGAGGCTGAGCGTGAGCTCCTTGCCGCTCGTCACCCCTGAGGCGCAGGCGCGAAGGCGGTAGTCCACGCAGCCCTCCACCAAGAAGCCCTGCTCACAGCGCAGCCTGAACGCCTCCGCGCCCAAGCGCGCCGAGGCCTCCCCCGTGAGCGGGAGCGTCGAGGAGGGCGCGAGGGCGCACGAGAGGTGGCGCTCGAGGGGCTGGCGCGCGATCGAGAGCGCGTAGCGCCACCCCTCCGCGATGGGCGGCAGGGTGAGCTCCGTGGCGCCCGTGGGCACCGCCACGAGGTTGCCGCGCCCATCCGAGAGCGTGAGTCCGGCGCCCGTGTAGCCCTCCACGCTCACCCTGAGCCGATAGAGGGGGGGCGGCACGGCGGTGAAGCCGCGGTCGTGCCCAAAGCTGCGCGGCGTGGTCATCTCGAGGGTCTGATTCACGGTCATCGGGCGCGAGTAGGGGTCAAACGACGCCGCCCCGCCCGCCCACTCATAGCAGGCCTCCGAGCGGAGCGCGTCCACGTTGACCACGCAGACGCCGCCGTTGTCGAGGGCCACCGCCCCCTCGCGCAGCGGCGGGGGGAGGTAGGGGATGTTCACGAACTCAGCGTAGGCGCCCTCCGAGGGGCGCTCGGCGCTCGTGTAGTTGCAGTTGAGCAGCGCGAACGACCCGGAGAAGTCTAGGGTGGCGGGCTCGTCGAGGGCCCCGAGGCAGCGCGCGGGGTCTCGCGCGCAGCGCGCGGCGGCCTGATTGGAGCGCTCCGCGCTCCCGCGCCCATAGAACACCTGCTCGGGGACGCCCCCTGGCGCGACGGGCGAGAGCCCGCCGCCATAGGCGCACACGGGGTTGCGCGCGAGCGCGTTCATCACGCTCGCGCCGCTCGCCCGCACATCGAGGAGCACCACGCCGGGGGCGCCGCCATAGAGGTAGTCGTTCTCGCTGGCGTTGCGCGGGGGGCAGCCGGCGTGCCCGCGCTCGCGGCACGCCGCCACCGCCTCAAAGTCGGGGAGGTCGAGGCGGTAGCCGAGCTGATAGCGGCTCCCCTGCGCGGCGCGCTCACAGAGGGCGCGCGCGCTCAGGCCCCCGAGGGGCAGGCCGGCGCTCTCCACGTCGCTGAGGCAGAAGTCCTTGTCGGCGGCGCCGAGGCCCGTGGCGCGCCCTGTGGGGTTCTGGTAGGGCGAAGTGACGAGTCTGAGTCGCGCCGCGGTGTAGGGGTGAGGAGAGTCGAGCGTGATGGGCCGCGCCACCGCCTGCGCCTGCGTGGCGCTAGGCACCGCCACGCGCCCGAGCAGACTCCACGCGTCGCCGTAGTAGGGGCCGCCGCGCACCTCCACCGCCACCTCCGGGGCGGCGCCGTAGTCGCCCACGCCGTACGCCACGAGCTCGAGGGGGTACCGCTCGCCGATGGCGGTGGTGTAGTGAGACCACTGTGAGGGGTCGAGGTCAAAGCGCGCGTCGTCGGCGCCGAGGAAGGTGAGGGGGCTGAGGTCCTCCCACTCCCAGCCGCGGAGGACGCAGCGGCCCTGGTCGCAGAACTCCGTGACGGGGTCGCACAGATACAGGCTCTGCTCCCCCTCAAATGAGTAGCACTCCGAGCGACAGGCGCCCTCCGCGCAGTAGAAGGCGCGCTCATCGGGGCACCCCTCCACCCGCGCCACCGTCAGCCCGCCGATCACCACCTCCGTGTCGCGGCACTCCACGCACGAGGACGTGCTCGCCTCACAGAAGAGGCAGGGGCCGCTGAGGCAGGACTGCGTATAGCACTGGCGGTCGGTCACGCAGTCCGCCACGCACACCCAGTCATAGCTCAGGCCCGAGGCGGCCTCGCGCTCCTGCTCCACCGACACGGGGCGCAGGCGGCACTGCGCGCCGAGCTCCGAGCACGAGCCGTCCTCGCCGGGGGCGGCGGAGGGGCTGCAGGCGGCCACCACGCACTCGGAGTCCACGCACATGTGGTAGGGGGGGCACTCGAGGTGGCTCGCGCCGCAGCGGGGCACCCCCGATGCCACCGCCTCCGCGCGCGCGAGCCACTCGCGCCCGCGCTCCGCCTCCGAGCGGATCGAGTGGAGGTCGCGCACGCCGCTATAGAGCTTCACGTCGTCGAGGGCGCCGCGCAGAGAGGCGACCAGCTCACGGCGGAAGGGGTGCTGGTAGCCGCCCACCCAGCTGCAGCTCATGTAGCGCTCCTCGGGGCGCCAGCTGAGGCCGCGGAGCTGCTGTGGGCGCTCGTTGAGGCTGCGGGCGCGCGCCGCGCTGATCAGGTCGGGGGCGTAGAGGAGGGCGGGGCGCGCCAGACTCACGGCGTCGATCAGCAGGGCGTTGGCGCGGGGGGAGAGGGCGGCGTCGCGCACGGCCTCAAAGCGCCCGAGGGAGTCAAAGGGCTGGTCGAGGCAGTCGCGCACGTCAAAGGCCCCGTCCTCATTGCGGTCCTCCGCGGGCTCGCGGAGGCGATTCTGGTTGAGGTCCCAGCAGGTGGGGCTGGGGTTGAGGTCACGCACCACGAGCTCCTCCTCGGCGGTGCGCTGCACCACGGAGAGGGCGCGCAGCAGCTGCTCCCGCGGCCACGCGCTCACCTGCCCACGCTGCGGGTCACGCGCGCGCACCTCAAAGCGCGCCACCACGAGGGAGCCTGTGGAGCTATAGAGCGGATAGGTGTTGTAGGGGCTCGTGAGCTGCAGGCTGAGCAGCGTGGCGCCGGGGGCGCTCTGCTCGGAGAGGGCGACCTCCTTGCTCCACGGCGCGCGCGAGACGTTGAGCGCCGGCGAAAGCTCCGCGCTCGGCGTGGCGGGGGTGATGGGGAGGGCGCGCACAAAGGAGAGGGCGCTCACGTCGAGGCGCACAAAAAGGTCACCGAGCTCGGAGAGGAGGCAGTCCTCTGTGGTCCAGCGCCCGTCCTTGTTGAGGTCCTCGTTCGCCCCCTGCAGGCCATCGGCGTTGCGGTCCCAGCAGGAGGAGGGGAACGCGCTCAGCGAGGGCTCATAGCTGAGGGTGATCTCGGCGGTGTCGTCGCCCACGGGGGGGTCGGTGAACCGCTCCACGCGGAGCGCGAAGCGGTGCGGGGTGACGGGGCGCGCCGCCTCGCCCACGCGGGCGCCGAGGAGGAGGGCGGGGGCGCCGAGGTCGTGATACTCGGCGAAAGAGCGCTTAAAGAGGAGGCGCTCCACCGCCTCAGGGCCATCGATCGAGGGGCGCACCGCGCGGCGCGCGTCGAGCAGACTCACCTCCTCGCCCACCTCGCCGCGCGCGAGGGCGGCGAGGGGGGCCGAGGACGAGAGGGGGACCACCTCGCTGATCAGCAGCTCAGAGACGCCCCGCTCATCATAGAGGGGGCTCGAGCGCTCAAAGACCAGGCGGCCGCGCGCGCCCCGCGCCTCATCGCGCCCCTCGAGCCAGCGCGCCTTGCGGTGGTGGTGGCGCCCGTCCCCCGCCGTGAGGCGATAGAGGGCGAGGCTCTGGTCCGCGAGGCGCTCCTGATACGAGAGGACGCTGACGACGGAGCCGTCGGCGAGGGGGACGCGCGGCTCATTGGCGCGGGGGTCATAGGCCACATAGTAGAGGTGATAGACGCGCTCATCGATGTTGTCGCGCGCCTCCACGTCAAAGGCGTCGCTCTCAAACACCACGCCGCTGCCGTCGGGCGCCCAGCGCGGCGCGCGGGCGTGGAAGCCGAGGTCGCTGCTCCCAAAGCCCTCCGTGAGCTGCCGGCGCCCCCCGCCGGCGCCGTCGGAGATCCACACCTCGTCGCTGCCGGTGGCGTTGGAGATGTAGACGAGGCGGTCGAGGGCGGGGAGGTAGTCGGGGTCGGTGTAGGAGGCCTCGCCGTCCCCGATGACCAGGGCGCCCTCGGGGTCGCTGAGGGCGCGGCGGCGGAGCTTGTAGAGCCCCCCCTCGCGCGCCGAGTAGTACACGGCGTCCGCGGGCACGCCGCCGAGCTGGTCGCCCTCGAGCTGGAGCTTGACCTCGCGCCCACGATTCAGCTGCGGGCAGGCGAAGGGGGTGGGCGCGGCGGGGTCAAACGAGTAGGAGGTGGGGAGCGGCTCGCCGTCGAGATAGACGCTGAGGGCGCGGGAGGCGGCGTCGAGGGTGAAGGCCACGTGGCGCCACTCGCGCGCCCGCACCGTGGCGAGCGGCACGGCGGCGAGGCCGCGCGGGAGGTCTCGCGCGAGGAGGTCGCCGTCAAAGAGCTCGAGCGCGTACTCACCCTCCGCGAGGGGGCGCCCGGCGGGGCGGCGGAGCCAGAGCCCAAAGCGGGTGCGCTCGGAGAGGTTGAGGTGCCCAAAGAGCACCTGCGGGGTGTCCTCCTCCTCTGCGGCGACGTTGCCCTCGGTGTAGAACCAAGCTGAGAACGAGAAGCTCTGGTCGCGCTCCGTGAGTCGCTCATCAAACGTCACGGGCAGGCGCAGGTGCCCCCGGGCGCCGTCGAGGTAGCCGGCGTCGCCAAAGGGGCCGGCGACGGGGCGCTGCACCGACGAGGAGCCCGCCTGGAGGCGCTCGAGGCGCGCCAAGAAGCGCGCGCGCTCCGCCTCCTCCGCCTCAAGGGCGCAGCTCGCCACCACGCCACAGAGCTCCTCGGCGGAGGGGGCGGCGCTGTAGGCGAGGGGGCGGGCGACATCCTCAAAGTCATACCAGAGGCGCAGGCGGACCTCAGCGTCGAGGCGGGAGCGCAGGCGCAGCCCCTCGCCCCACGCCGCCCCGTCGCGCAGCGCGTCGCGCGCCGCGCCCGAGCTCGGCGCCATGCTCATCGCGCGCAGGTCGGGGTCGTCGGTGAAGGCGACCTCGAGGTCGGGGCAGCGCCCCTCCGCGTCGGCGCCCGCGCCCTGCCCGTCGGCGCCCTCGCAGGGCTCAAAGGGGCCCGTGCGCTGAAAGACCAGCTCGATGAGGGGGCCGTAGGGGATGGGGGCGCTGCTCGCCGCGTCAAAGACCGACAGGCGCAGCGTCTCGTCGGGGAGGTGCTGCGTGGCGAGCGTCTTGCCGTTGGGTCCCCCCGAATACACGAGGGCGGGGAGGCGGCGGGCGTCGGCCAAGACGAGCTGCGAGCGGGGGTAGGTGATGTGGAGGTCGAGGGCGCGGAGCGGGGCGTCGGAGTGATCGAGGTACACCCACACGATCACCTCCTGGTCGCTCTCGGACTTCAGCTCGAGGTGCGACACCGCGCAGGGCGCCCCCTCCGCGCACCGCCGCTCACACACGCCGCGCCCAAAGCGCTCATCATAGACGCAGCGCTCATCGAGGGCGCAGGCGTCGCCCCCGGCGCGGCTGAGGTCACAGAGGGCGCGCCCCGCCAGGCGCTCCTCGAGCCAGCGCGGCACGTCGGGCTGCGAGCCTGGCGCGCAGAGCTCCACGTCCCCCACGAGGGGCTCGTCACCCTCATAGAGCGCGCAGACCACATCTGGGCAGAGCAGCGGGCGATAGGAGCCCGCCCAGTACACGCCATCGTCCCCCGCGCCCGGCGCGGGGAGGGTGAGGCTGTCGCCGAAATCATAGCGCGGCAGCGCGCAGAGTTCCGCGCCGCAGAACGGGTAAAAGAGCCCCTCCTCCTCCACCTCCGTGCCGCTCAGGTAGGGGCAGCCGTAGCGGGGGTCCTCCGAGGAGGAGAGGTAGGGGCAGAGCGTGCCCACGATGACCATCGCCCCGCGCTGACGCGCCCGCGCCGCGCCCTCCCCCGCCGCGCCCTCCCCCGCCGCGCCCTCCCCCGCCGCGCCCTCCGCGCCCCCCTGCTCCGCCACCAGCGCGTCGCCGTAGCACACCAGCTGCGCGGGGTCAAAGCTCATGCCAAAGGGCCCCTCCGAGAAGCCCTGATTCACCACCGCCGAGGCGCGCGGGTCGAGGGCGCCGGACTGGAACTCCAAGATCGCCAGCGCGAGGTCATGGCGGTCGATCGGGTACACGCGGAGGCCCGCCGCGCCCTCCGCGCGCGCGCCGTCCTTCTCCCACAGGTGAGAGGGCGCGCCGCAGCCCGCGAGGCACTCAAAGCGCGCCCGCTGCTCCTCAAAGGTGGGGGAGGCGGCGGCGTAGCGCGTCACCTGGTCACAGCGCTCGGAGCACTGCACCCACCGGTTAAAGCGGTTGAGCTCGCTCAGCGAGAGGGGGTCAGCGGCGGCGGGGGCGGCGAGGAGCGCCCCGAGGAGCGCCCCGAGGAGCGCCCCGAGGAGCGTGGCAAGGGGCGCGGCGAGGGGCGCGGCGGGCGCGCGGGGGGCGAGGCGGGAGAGGGGCAGCAGCGAGGGACTCAGCACGTTCACTCTCCTTGGCGCAGCGCCGGCCAGATCACCACCGGCGCCGCCGCGGGCTCACCCCACAGCAGCAGGTCCGCCGCGGGGGGGGCAAAGGTCTGCTCGCGCTGCACCACGCTCACCGTCACGGGGGCGGCGCTGGTGTCACCGAGCTGGAGGTCAAGGGCGAGCCAGTCGCCCGTGGGGAGCTCCTTGGAGCTCTGCGTCGAGAGCAGCACAAACGAGTAGACCTCCCCCTCCACGCGGTAGGGGAGGCCGGTGGCGGGGTCGGGCACGAGCGACTTCTCCGCGCTCACCACGGCGGGGGCGAGCCCCACGCGCCCGAGGGCGGCGGGGCCCGTGACGCGGAGGCGGAGCTCAGCGATCTCGGGGCGCGCCTCGCCCTCCGGCAGGTGCACCGAGAGCGTCACGCGCGCCGAGGTCACGCGCCCGCCCACCGCCGAGGTGGAGTCCACGCGCAGGCGCAGGGCGCACCCCTCGCAGCTCACCGCGCGCGGGCAGGGGGCGCACACCCCGCCGCAGCCATCCGGATCCCCACACGCGCGCCCCGCGCAGGACGGCGCGCACACGCAGCGCCCCGCCTCGCACGAGGCCCCCTCCGCGCACACGCCACACGACACGCCGCAGCGCTCACCGCACTCCGCCGCCGCCTCCGCGCAGCTCTGCGCGCAGCCGCCCCCCGCGCCCCCCGCGCCCCCCTCCGCCCCCCCCCCCACCGGGACGCAGGCGGCGCCCTCGCAGCGCTCGCCGGCGGCGCACTCACCGCAGGAGACGCCGCAGCGCGGGTCTAGGCCACACGCCCGCCCCTCGCACCGCGGCGCGCAAGCTTCATCGAGCGCGGCGTCGGGCGCGAGCGCCGCGTCGGGGGCGCGCGGCGGGCGCGCGGCGGGGCGCTCCTCGCACGCCAAGAGAGTCAGCGAGAGACTCAGCGAGAGACTCAGCGAGAGACTCAGCGAGAGACTCAGCGAGAGACTCAGCGAGAGACTCAGCGAGAGATTCAGCGCGCGCAGAGCGCGCGCCGCGGGGCGCGCCGCGGGGCGCGGCGAGGGCATCAGAGGCATGGCGAGCGACCTCACGGATCAGTTGATCTCGTAGTAGAGGGTCAGGTCACCCGAGCGGCCGAGGTAGCCGTCCACGATGACATAGTAGGTGCCAGCCGCGAGGGTGGCGCTCAGGTCTGAGTTCAGCCCAGGGCCGCTGTCGTCATCACACGTGATGTCGGTGGTCCTGTCACAGTCGAGCTCGCGGCGCAGGTGGAGGACCGAGTCAAAGCTCGCGAGCGTGCTAAAGCGCACGCGCGCCGCGAACGGCAGCGAGAAGCGCACCGCCTTCTGCGGCCCCGCGCCCCCGCACTGCCTGTGGGTGACCAGGGCGCCGCCGGCGGTGTTGAGGCTGAGGCTGCCGGAGCCGAAGCTGCGCCAGAAGAACGAGAGGAAGGAGCGCGCCGGCGCGATCTCCGCCACCACAGGAATCTCAGCGCAGTCCGACACCGAGACGCGCACGGTGGCGGCGCCGGCGGCGCGGGCGAAGCCGTCGAGCACGAGGTAGTAGGTGCCGGGGTCCAAGAACATCGAGATGCGCGGGCGGCGGTCGCCGCCCGAGTCGTCATCAGCGGCGATGCTGGCCTGGTCATCACAGGCGTGGCGGAGGTGCAGGTAGGCGTCATAGGTCTGCGCGGTGACCTCAAAGACCACGCGGCGGCGGGCGGTGAGCGTGAGGCCCACCGCCACCTGCGGCCCGCCCCCGCCCCCGGCGGTGGGGCTGCCGCGGCGCCCC
>VGTA01000013.1 GCA_016874875.1 Deltaproteobacteria bacterium
GGGGGCGCTTGGGGTGGGGGGGCAGGGCGGGGGGGCGCAGGGCGCTCAGGAGGACGCGCGGGGGGCGCAGGGCGGGCAGCTCGCCCTCGCGCGCCCAGCCGCGCGCCTTGAGGGCGCTCGTGAGGGCCTTGGGCAGCGCGAGGGGCAGGTCGGCGGCGCGCAGGGGGCGGCAGAGGAGCAGGGCGCGGAGCGCCTCGAACAGGGGCCACTCTAGGGCGCTGAGCCCCTCGGCGAGCGCCTCCTCGCGCCGCAGGGCGCGCCCGCGCTCGGTGAGCGTGAGCGCCTTGTGGGTGCTCACGGCGGGGAGCGCGAGCCGGAGCGCCTCGCCGAGCGGGGCGTGGTAGTAGGCGGCGAGGCGCGTGAGCAGCCGCCGCAGGGCGGGCGGCAGGCGCGGCAGCCCCTCTAGGCGGCCGGTGAGGGGGCGCAGCTTGAGCCCCTCGGGGGCGACGTCGCTCAGCGCCCACACGCAGCCCACCTCCTGGCGCGCGTGGAGCGGCACCACTACCACGTCGCCCTCTAGGAGCGCGCCGCGCAGCGCGGGGGGGACCTCGTAGGTGAGGGGCTGGGGCAGGGGCTTGCAGAGGAGGACGCTGGCGTATCTCACGGCGGGGGCTCGAGGTCGCGGCGAGGAGGGGGCGACAGAGAACACAACACCATAGCGGTTCTGCCGCGAGGCGCGCACATCTCCTGATAAAAAATCCCGCCTCGCCCCCTCTGCGCTTTAGTTTTAACCGCTGAGTCTTTATTGTGAAGCGCCGCGCCCCCCTCCGCGCGCCGTCGTGGGGGGCGCGGTGATCGCTTGCCCTGGAGTCCCACATGCGCCGCGCTCGGCCTCAACGCCTCTCCACCCGCGCCCTCTCTGCCCTCCTCGGAGTCGCCTGCGGCGCCCTCGCGCCCCGCGCCCCGGCGCCCGCCGACGTCGCGCGCGGCCCCCTCGCGGCGCTCGTCGCCGGCGCCGCGGCGGCGCCCGCCGTGAAGCAGTGGTGGGTGGATTTTGACCGCGCTCACCAGAGCGGCGACGCCGCCGCCCTCGGCGCGCTCGTGGAGGGCTCGCACGAGTTCGCGCAGGTGTGGTTCTACGGCGAGGTCTTCACCCTCTCCACGGCGGCGGTGCCCGCCTCCAAGCGCGCGCAGCTGCGCTCCACCCTCGAGCTCATCGCCCGCCGCCTCTCCGAGCGCGGGCACCACGCGCCCCTCGTGCTCCTCGAGCGCGTCGCCGACGAGCGGGCGTTCGGGCGGCTCGCGCAGGAGGTCACCGCCCTGCAGGACCTCCTCAACGAGCGCGCCGCCCAGAATCAGCTCTCGTCCCTCGACCAGCGCATGGCGCTCTGCTTTGAGCTCGCCGACCGCGCCGAGCACGTGGAGGCCACCTTCTTTGGGCTGCTCTACCGCGCGCTCCTGCGCACCGGCGCGCGCTACCTGCCCAACGCGCAGGCGGAGGGCTCGTACCTGACGGCGGCGACGCCGCTGGCGGAGTGCGGGCTCGTGTTCTCTCACGACGCCGCCCGCTGGCGCGCCCTGCGCGCCTACCACGGCGCTGAGTCCCCGGCGCCCGCCGCCACCCTCCTCGACCAAGGGGCGGCGCGGCTGTGGGGCGCGTGGGCGGGGGGGGACCTGCCGACGGCGCTGACGGAGGTGGCGCGCGTGATCGACCTCGTCAAGCCCCGCGCCAAATCCAACCGCGACGCCCACCGCACCCTCGCCGCCGCCTACCTCGCGCGCGCCGCCCTCCTCGGGGGGCGCGGGCAGGCGCTCGACGGCGTGCGCCTCGTGGAGACGGTGGAGCAGGCGTTCGCCGACTCCGACCAGAGCGCCCTCTCGCAGCGCCTCTCGCTCCTGCGCCTCCGGCTGCTCACGCAGGGCGCGCAGTGGGAGGCGCTCGCCGAGGAGCTCGCCGAGCGCCTCAAGGCCCCCGAGCGCCTCAAGGGCGACGCGCTGGGGCAGGCGGCGCTGCAGGAGGCGGCGGCGGGGCTGGCGCGGGGGGTGGGCGAGGCGCGCGAGGGGCGCCGCAGCCGTGACGCGCTGCCGCTGCTCGCGCCCCTCAGCGCGGCGCTCGAGCTGCTGGCGGACGAGGCGTACTCGGCGGCGCTGCTGCCGTCGGAGCTGCGCGCGCGGGCGGTGGCGCGCTGGCGCCTCGAGCGGGCGCAGACGCTGGCGCTCGTGGCGCGCGTGCATGAGGACCTCGGCGACCTAGCGGCGGCGCGGGCGCGGCTCGAGGAGGCGCAGCAGAGCCACCCCGCCCCCGGTGAGGCGCGCGCGCTGCTGCTCAGCTGGGCGCTCGAGCGGGCGCGCCTCTCGGTGGAGGCGGGGGAGGCGGCGCGCGCCCTCGAGGAGCTGCGCCCCATGGCGGAGGCGCTCTACGAGGAGCAGCGCCGCGAGCTGCTCGCGCGCAACGCGCTCATTCAGGGGCGCGCCTACCGAGCGCTCGCGCGCGACGAGGTGAGCTTCACCTTCGCCAACTATGGGCTGCGTCTCCTCGCGGGGCTGCCCGAGGGGGAGCGCGCGCAGGCGGCGGAGCTGCAGGCCGACCTCCACGCCGAGGCGGCGCTGGCGCTGGCGGGGCTCGGCTTCCTTGAGCAGGCCGCGCGGCGCCTCGAGCGCTCGCTGGCGCACCACGAGAGCACCGACCGCCGCGCGCTGCTGGCGTGGGCCCTCGCCGAGCGCGGGCAGACCCGCGAGGCGCTCGCGGCGCTCACGGCGTTCAAGTCGAGCCCGCTGCGCGCGCAGGTCATCCGCGGCTGCCTCCTGGCGCGGGCGGGGGAGCGGGCGCAGGCGCTCGAGGCGCTTCAGGCGAGCGACGCGCTGAGCAGCGAGCCGGCGCTGGCGCTGATGGGGCGCTCGTGCCTGCTGTTCACGGCGCTCACGGGGGAGGGGCTCGACGGCCGCGAGGGCTTCTTGGTGAGCGCCTTTGGGGACGCCGCGCGCATCGCCAAGGACCCGCGCTACGCGTGGCGCCAGCAGGCGGCGGCGGCGCTCCTCGCGGCGCGCGAGGGGGACGAGGCGGGGGCGGCGCGGGCGCTCGAGGCGGCCGTGGAGGGGTGGCGCGCGCTGCGCGGGGAGCGGCTGACGCAGGGGTGGGGGCTCGAGGCGCAGAGCTTTGGGCTGCCCCGCGACCCCGGGCAGCTCATGAGCGCGCTGGGGGCGGCGCTGGGGGCGGCGCGGGGCGCGGGGCGCGGGGCGCGCGCCCTCGACCTCAAGGGGGCGGCGGCGCACCTCGCGCGCGAGTGGCGCGCGGCGGCGGCGGCGGCCCCCCTGCCGCCCACGCGCCCCGCCCTGCGCGCCGAGCTCCGCCGCCGCTCCGCCGAGGAGGAGGCGGCGGAGGAGGCGCGGGGGGGGGCGGCGCGCGCGCTCTCGCAGGCGATCGCGCGCCACGACCACGACGCCATCGCCGCCGCGCGCGCCGCCCTCGACGCGCTCACCGCCGCGCCGCAGCCCTACGAGGAGGCGCTCTTTGACGCGCGCCCGCCGCTGCCGGCGCTCCCCGAGGGCGCCGCGGCGCTCTACTTCTTCACGCAGGGCGAGCAGCTCTACCGGCTCACGCAGCGGGGGGGGAGCGCGGCGCGCCTCGACGCCCTGGGCGCGGCGCGGGCGCTCACGCCGGCGGTGCGCGCGTGGCGCGAGGGCCTCGCCGCCCCCCCCGCCCCCTGGCCGCCCCTCGACGCGCGGCGCGCCGCGCAGGCGCAGGACCCGCAGGCGGGGCTGTGGGCGGAGGGCCTCGCCCTCGGGCGCCGCCTGCTGCCGAGCGACCTCAAGGCCACGCGGCTGCTCCTGTGGTACAGCCCGGCGCTGCTGGCGGAGTGGGGGGGCGACCCCGTGCTCGAGGCGACCCCCACGAGCGCCCCCGCGCGGCGGGCGACGGGGGAGGCGCCGAGCTTCCTGGGGCTGCAGCGCCCCACGCACCTGCTCGGCGACCCCGCCGCGCCCCTCACCGGCGAGGGCGCGCCCGAGGGCGCCGCGCGCGTGGCGCCCTGCGCGGCGCGCGGCGACTGCGGCGAGGGGTGGGCGGCGCTCGACCTGAGCGCCGACCCCGCCCCGAGCGCCGAGGAGGGGCTGCGCGCGCGCCGCGTGGCGCTGTGGGGTGAGCCCGCCAGCGCCCTGCGCGCCCTCGCCCCCGCGCGCCTGCCCGGGGGCGGCGACCTGCGCGCCGCGCTCCTGCTCCTAGAGCGCGTGGGCGCGCTCAGCGAGGCGCGCGCCGCCTACGCGGCGGTGGCGCCGCACGGCGTGTCGGCGGTGGGGTGGCTCCGCTGGCGCGTGGAGGGCGAGGCGCCCCCCGCGCGCGCCCTCGCCGTCGCCGTGAGTCGGGGCCTCACCCCCGCCGACGCGCTCGAGTTCCAGCGCAAGCGCGCCGGCGCCCTGGGCGTGGACCTCGCGGCGGGCGGCGTCCCCCGCTGGCACCCCCACTTTTGGGCCTCCTACGCCGCCCTGCTCCACCCCGACGCCGCCCGCGCCCCCCTCGCCCCCCCCAGCGCCCACGCCGCCGACCCCGCCCCCGCCCCCCGCGACGTGGATTTCAACGCCGCGCCCGCAGCGGAGCCCGCGCCCGCGCCCGCAGCGGAGCCCGCGCCCGCGCCCGCAGCGGAGCCCACGCCCGCGCCCGCAGCGGAGCCCGCGCCCGCGCCCGCAGCGGAGCCCGCGCTTGTCTCGACACCTACGCCAGCCCTCAACGCCGCCCCCGCGGCGCCCGCGGTCCGCGACGTAGACTTCGACGCCGCCCCCGCGGCGCCCGCGGCGGCTCCTGCCCCCGCCGCGCCCCCTGCGGCGCCCCCTGCCGCGCCCCCTGCCGCGCCCAAGCCCAAGGGCGCCCCCGCCGCGAGCGCGACGGCTGCGGAGGGGACGCCTGAGGCGGCGCCTGAGGGGGCACCTGAGGCGCTCAAGGAGCCGGACTTTGAGTGAGGACGGCGGGCGGCGCTGATTTCTCTTGACTCTCCCCCCTCAACCTGCTAAAAGAAGCACCATAGGCACTCGTAGCTCAGCTGGATAGAGCATCGGTCTACGGAACCGAGGGTCGCAGGTTCGAATCCTGCCGAGTGCGCTCTTAGGTCGCTTTAGGTCTACGCGATGTTCCTCATCAGAGACGCTCAGGCCAGAGATCTAGATCAGCTCTACACGGTGGCGGCGGAGCTCGACAGCGTGAATCTGCCCGCGGACCGCGCCGTCATCGGCGCGCTCATCGAGCGGAGCCAGGCGAGCGCGCGAGACGACTGCGGCGTCAAGCGGCGCCTCCTGTTCGTGCTCGAGGAGTGGACGCCCGGGGGGCGCGGGGGGTGGCGCTCGGAGGTGCTCGGGTGCGCCATGATCATCGCGCAGCACGGCACCCACGACCGCCCCGCGAGCTACTTTCGGATCATGGAGCGGCAGAAGTACTCGTCCATCCTCAAGCGGCACTTCAAGCACCAGACGCTCGAGCTCATTTTTGACTACGACGGCCCCACCGAGCTCGGGGGGCTCGTGCTCTCGCCGCGCCTGCGGGGGCACCCGCTCAAGCTCGGGCGCTTTTTGTCATACACGCGCCTCGCCTTCATCGGCCTGCCGAGCCGCCGCGCGTGGTTTGAGGACGAGGTGGTGGCGGAGCTCCTCCCCGCCCTCGGCCCCGACCGCCAGAGCGAGCTGTGGCCCTACCTCGGGCAGCGCTTCACCGGCCTCGACTACCACACCGCCGACCAGCTCTCGCGCGAGCACATCCACTTCGTGCAGGAGCTCTTCCCGCAGGCCCCCCTCTACACGTCCCTGCTGCCGCCGCACGTGCAAGCGCAGCTCGGGCGCGTGGGGCCCGCCTCGCAGCCCGCCGCGCACCTGCTCGCCAAGGTGGGCTTTGAGCCCGACGGCACCATCGACCCCTTCGACGGCGGCCCCACCTACCGGGTGCGCACGGACGACTGCCCGCTGGTGTCGGGGGGGGCGCGGGGGCCCTGGGCGGGGGCGTCGCTGGCGGCCGGGGAGGCGGGGCGCCCGGGCCTGCTGCTGCTCGACGGGCTCAGCGAGGGCGGGGGGCTCAAGGCGCTGCTCGGCGAGGGCGCCCCGGGCCTCGACGGCGCGCCCATCCGCTTCCGCCCGGCGGGGGACGCGGGGGAGGCGGCGGCGCTGCTGGGGGGGGACGTGGGGCGCGAGGCCTCCTTCACGCCCTTCCCCTGATCGCCCGCGCGCCCCTCCGCCGCCCCGGGCTCAAGCGCCGCCCCGGGCTCAGTCGAGCTGGTACCGCTCGTTGAGGCGCCCCTTGACCAGCGTGTAGAGGTCCTCCCACTGGTTGCCGATCTGCGTGATCTGGCGCACGCGTTGCGCCATCTCGTGGGACACGTTGCGCTGGTTGCTCATCGCCTCGCGCAGCTCCGGCAGGAGGGTGGCGCGGAGCTCGGCGTCGGAGGCGTAGATCTCGTCCACGCTCGACGAGTGGAGGAGCGCCTCGATGAGCTGCGTGATGATAAAGTTAGGCGCGTCGTCGCCGAGCCCAAAGTCCTCGCGCTTGGCGAGGGTGCGCTTGCGGTTATAGATCTCGCTGTGGTCTACCCCCTCGCGCTCCACCTGCTCGCGGGCGAGGTTGTGGAGGCGCTGGTCGGTGTTGAGGTAGTTGTAGAGGACGCCGCTGATGTCCTTGCGCAGCTCATCGACCATGGAGGTGGGGAGGGGGCCGGGGCGGCGGGGCTCGTCCTCGCGGGGCTCGTAGGGCGCGATCTTCACGAACTCATTCTGCAGCGTGAGGGCGTTGATGATCGTGTTGACGAGGGGGTTGATCTGCGTTTTCTGAAGACGCATGCTCATGGGTCGGCTCCTGTGGGGCGGTGGGCGCGCGCCGCGCGCGGTGCGGTCTTACCACGCCGCGCGGGCGGGCACCAAGATAATCGCCGCGCGCGCCAAAGTCTAGGGCGCCCGCCGCCCCCCCCCGCCGCGCCCCTCACCTGCGCGCGCTTGAGCGCTTATAGAGGGTTGCTCGGTCAGGGGATCTGCGTTATCTAGCTGAGACGTCCGCGACGCAGGGGGACTCACGGCGGGCGCGGGGCGAGATTTTTAGCAGCTCAGGAGCGTGTATGTTCAGTCAACGGTGTGCACAGCAGAGCGCGCGGCGGGGCGCGCGAGAGGGGGGGGCGCTGGGGGTCGCGCTGGGGGTCGCGCTGGGGGTCGCGCTGGGGGTCGCGTGGGGGGGGGCGCCGGCGGCGTGGGCGGAGGAGCGGGTGGCGACGCTGCAGATCGAGAATCGGGCGGAGCTGCCCAAGAGCGACGTGCAGTACCTGAGCGACCTCGTGCAGCAGGCGGCCCTGCGCCTGCCGACGGACCGCTTCTCGGTGATGACGAACGACAACATGGAGGTCATGCTGCCGCCAGGGACGCGCCTCGAGGACTGCGTGGACGAGTGCGCGGTGCAGACGGCGCGGAATCTGCAAGCGCACTGGCTCGTGACGGGGATCGTGTCGCGCTTTGGCGGCGAGCTCAAGGTGGTGCTCAAGCTCTATGAGGCGCGGACGGGGCAGCCGCGAGAGTCGGTGACGGTGGGGGCGAAAGAGCTCAAGGAGCTGGAGGGGCCGCTGCAGGGGGCGGCGGTGCGGCTGTTTGGGGCGCTGGAGCCGTCGCTGCTGGAGGTGGCGGAGCGCCTGAGCGGCGGATTCGTGTTTAAGAAGTTCCAGGTGGCGGCGCTGCCGGAGGTGCGGGGGGGGGCGGCGCTGGAGGGGGTGAGCGCGGGCGTGGTGAGCGGGGTGGATTTTGGGGCGGTGGACGTGGCGGTCCTAGAGCGCTATGAGGCGGCGGTGGAGGCGGACAAGGAGGGGTCGTCGGCCTCGGTGAGTCGCCGCCTAGAGCTGTGGGGGGCGCTGCGTGAGGCCGCGGGGGAGGTGGGGGAGCTCGCCCGCCGGCGCCTCGGCGAGCTCGAGGCGTTTGAGCGGGCGCGGCAGGAGGCGCTGGGGCGCCTGCGGGAGGTGGCGAGCGCGGACGCGCGCCTAGAGCAGGAGCGGCGGGCGCAGATGGCGAGGGACTGGGAGAAGCTGTCGCGGCTGTTGCCGCTGAAGGTGGTGTCGCAGCAGGATAAGCTGCGGTGGCTAGAGGCGTTCTTGGAGTCGTACGGGGCGGTGGAGGGGCTCAATCCGTACGTGAAGGAGGCGAGGGTGGTGGAGGCGCTCGGGGGGCTGGGGGCGAAGCTGACGCGCCTGCGTGAGGAGGGGGCGCGCGAGCTAGAGCGCCGGGAGAGGCGCGCGGACGAGGTGGCGACGCGGCTGTGTGAGCTGACGCCGGAGGAGGCGGGCTGCGCGCGTCGGGCGGCGGAGCGGGCGCGGCGGGAGGCGGCGGAGCGGGCGCGGCGGGAGGCGGCGGAGCGGGCGCGGCGGGAGGCGGCGGAGCGGGCGGAGCGTGAGCGTCAGGAGGCGGAGAGTATACAGTGGGTTCGTATCCCTGCTGGCTCGTTTCAGATGGGCTCGCAAGACGGCGATAGCGACGAGAAACCAATCCACACGGTGACGCTGCGGGCGTTTTTGATGAGCAAAACGGAGGTGACGGTGGGGCAGTACCGCAAGTGTGTGGAGGCGGGGGTGTGCTCAGAGCCGAGCTCATGGAGTAGCAATCCTGGGAGCAAGGAGAACCACCCGGTCACCGGTGTTGATTGGGGACAAGCGCGAACCTTCGCGAAATGGGTAGGCGCAGACCTGCCCACAGAGGCGGAGTGGGAGTACGCGGCGCGGGGCGGGCAGAGCTTCACCTATGCGGGCTCGAACAGCCCTGATGATGTGGCGTGGTATTCATCGAACTCTGGGGGCGGCACAAAGCCTGTGGGTACCAAGCGAGCGAACGGATATGGGCTGCAAGACATGAGCGGGAATGTGTGGGAGTGGGTGCTCGATGAATACAAGAATGACTACAGCAACGCGCCAAGCGACGGACATCAAGCTGTTGGCTCAATACCTATATGTAGGACAAGGTGCGATAATGGCGATGCGAGGCGCGTGAATCGCGGGGGTGGCTGGCACTCCGTCGCGTCTCCCCTCCGCGTCGCGTACCGCCGTAGCTACCCGCCCGACTACCGCTTCGGCAACCTCGGTCTGCGTCTCCGCAGGACGCTCCCTTGACCCTCTTGGTCCCTTGATCCCTCGACCAAGCGCCCGCCCACCGCCCCTCCCATCCGGAGAGGGCTCGCGGACGGGGGACCCCTACGGGACCTCACCTAAGACCTCCCGGGGCGGCGCCCCCCGCCGCAGCTCGCGCTCAATCAAAAAGAGCCGCGCATACAGCTCAAGGGCGTGATAATCGGGGAGCATGTGCTCACAGAGCGCATAAAACGCCTTATTGTGCTCCTTCTCGCGGATGTGCGCCAGCTCATGCACCACGATCATGCGCAAGAGGAGCTCGGGCGCCTCCTTGAAGATGTGCGAGACCCGCAGCTCGTGCTTAGCCTTGAGCCTAGCGCCCTGCACCCGCGACACGAACGTGTGCGTCCCCAGCGCGTTCTGCACCGCGTGGAGCTGCTGATCATAACAGACCTTGCTGAGCGGCGGGCTGGAGCGGAGATAAGAGTCCTTGAGGTCGAGGGCGTAGGCGCGGAGGGCGGCGTCGGTCTGCACCGCGTGGGGCTCAGGGCAGCGGGCGGCGATGGCCTCGGCGAGGCGCCCCTCCGCCGCGAGGCGGCGGGCGCGCGCCACCGTCTCGGGGGGGTAGTGCGCGACATAGCTGAGCCAGCCCTCCTCGGGCGCGGGGGCGGGCGCGGGGGCGGCGGGGGGCTGCGGGCGGGGGCCGTGGAGGGAGGGCCAGTGGGGGGGCGGGCGGCGCATGGGGGACTCTCTCGGGGGACGCTGCTCAGGGGCGACGGAGGGCGTAGAGGAGGCGGGGGAGGGCCTCGCTCACCTGCAGCGGCTTGGCGAGGAAATCGGTGGCGCCGAGCTCAAACGCCTCGCGCATGAGCGCGTCGCGCGGCGGCGCCGCCGACAGCACCACCCGCGGCGCCCCGCGCCCCTGCGCCGCGCAGGCGCGCAGGAGCCCCAGCCCGTCGCACTGCGGCGGCGCGCACTCGGCCACCACCAGCTGCGGCGGGTGCGGCAGGCGCGCGAGGAGGTCGAGGGCGGCGCGCGTGCTCGTGAGCGTGGTGACGAGGAGCCCCTCGCGCTCACAGGCCACGCGCAGCGCGTCGGCGGACGTGGGGTCCGAGTCCACCACCAGCGCCTGCGCCCCCCGCGCCCGCGCCCCCGGCGGCGCGTGCGCCCCGCGCCACACCCCCACGCACGCCCCCTCCCCCGAGGCGCGCGCCCACTCGAGGCGCGCCAGGGCGTCGAGCAGCGTCGCCTCGGGGGCGCTCGCCCCCTCAAACAGCGCCCCGCCGGCGGCGTGCTGCGTGCCGAGGGCGAGCAGGGAGCGCGCCACAAAGGCGCGCGCCGCCCCCTCGTCGCGCTCCGCGAGGCACAGCCCCACCGTGTCCTCCGCCAGCGGGTGCGCCGGCAGACTCTTGGGCAACAGCTCCGCGCGGAGCGCCTCGAGCGCCGCGAGCTGCGCGGGGAGCCACGGCGCGCCGCCGGGGAGGCGCAGGAGCAGGAGCCCCCCCTGCGCCGGCAGCCCCTGCGCCGCCTGCGCCGCCTCGATGGCCCCCAGGCGGCGCAGGAGCACCTCGCGCCCCCCCCCCCCCCCCTGCTCCGCCAGCGCCCGCGCGAGGGCCAGGTGCGCCGCCGCCTCCCCGAGGCGCAGGTCGAGCACGAGGTCCACCTTGAGCTGCTGCGCGCGCGCGAGCGCCGCGGCGGACGGGTCGGGCAGGCAGAGGGCGACCTTGGTGTGCGGAGAGGCCCGCCGGACCGCCGCGGCGAGGTCCCCCCCATCCCACAGACCGCTCTTGTCCAAAAGCACACACCAGTGCACCTGCGCGACCCCCATCTTGTTCAGCATCGCCTGCGGGTGCTTAAACCACGAGACGCGCTGCCCGAGGCGCTCGAGGAGCGACGGGAGGACGGGGGCGTCCACCTGCAGCGACGTGAGGCAGGCGACGCTGAGCGCCGGGAGGGCGAGGGGGCGCGCCGAGAGCTCATGGAGGGCGGCGCGCTCAGCGCACTGGAGGGCGGCGAGGGCGCGCGCCTGCCCCCCCCCGCCCCCCTGCGCCCAGCTCGGCGCCCCCGCCGCGCTCGCGGGCGACTCTGTGAGCGCGTGGAGCGCCTGCGCGAGGTGCGCCCACGCCGGCGCCCCCGACGCCCGCGCCCACAGGCGCGCCCGCGCCGCGCAGAGGGGCAGCGCGTAAGGCGGCGCCCCCTGCCCCCCGCCCTGCCCCCCGCCCCGCGCCCCCGCCGCCGCCGCGAGCAGCGCGTGCGCCGCCTCCGCCTCCTGCAGCGCCGCGCGGCTGCGCGCCTCCGCCCACCACGGCCCCCGCGGCGCCTCCGCGGCGAGGTCGGGGCAGAGGCGGAGGAGGTCCGCGGCGAGAGCGCACAGCCCCTCCTCGCCGAAATAGAGGACTCGCGAGGCCCCCTCCGCCAGCTGCGACCCCGTCTTCCCCTCTGGCCAGCGCGCGAGCCACACCCACACCTCGATGTCAGGCGTGAGCGCCGCGAGCGCCTGAAGCCACGAGCGAGGCGGGAGGTCGAGGCAGAGGCAGAGGGAGGCCTCCTCGGCGCTCGCGGCGGCGCGCGGCGCTGTGAGCTCAAGGAGGGCGCGGAGGTGCGCGGGGCGCGGCGGCGCGGCGCCCTCCTGGGCGGGGGGGTCAAACACAAAGAGGGCGAGCCCCTCCCCCTCGCGCGTGAGCTTGAGGAGGCGCTCATAGGTGAGGGGGGGGCGCCCGGCGGAGGGCTCGAGCGGCGCCTCGGGGGTGGCGCTCGGCGTGCGCGGCGTGGAGGGGGGGAGGGGGTGGAGGGGGTGGCGAGGTGCTGTGGGCGCGCCTGGGGCCGCGCCCGCCCCCGCGGGGCGCGGCGCGCTCCCCTGCGGGGTGAGCGCCCTCCGCTCATCGCCCGCGCCAAGGGCGAGCGGCGAGCGGCTAGCGCGCGGCTGGGCGTAGGCGGAGGAGGTCGCGAGGGGCTTTCCCTGCGCCGCGGGGGCGCCCTGCGGCGGCGTGATCGGGTGCCCACAGGCGCCGCAGCGTCGCTTTTCGGGGCCGTTGGTCACGCCACACTTCTGGCATCGTATATTCACGCCCACCTCCTCGCTGACCTCGGCGCGCGGCGCCCTGCGGGCGGTTTGGTGGTGAGACTATGTGAGATTCGACCTTGATTGTAAAGTCACGCGGCGCGCTCGCGGGGCGCCCCACGCCCGCGGATCCACCCCACGCGCACGGATCCATGTTGACAACGTCAGCCCAAGCGCGCTTATAGAGGTCTCCTCTTGAGGGAGGGGCTCACACGCTCACCAGGACCCGAGGGCCATGCTCAAGCACACGCGATACATCATTGGTGACCTCTGGTCGATGACGAGGGCGCTCTTTATCTCTAGGAGCCTGAAGCAGCTGAACTACTTGATGTGTCGCGCCTACTACGGCAGGCCGCGCGAGCTCCTCTCCGCCCTCCTGTGCCGCCTCGCGCCGCGCCCGAGCGGCTACGCGGGCGTGGACGTCAGCGAGGAGGTGGAGCGGCTCAGGGTGGAGGGGTACGCGCTGCTCGACGGGGTGTGCCCTCCTGAGCTCGCCGCGCGGCTGTTTAGGGAGCTGGAGCATATACCGTGCAAGGACCCCTATCGCCCAGAGCTCGGGGCCCTGCGGGGCGATCGCCTGCCGCCACAGACCCACGTGGCGCAGCTTGAGCGGGAGGCGCTCATCCGCTCAAAGGACGTGATGGACCTCGCCAACCACCCTAAGCTCCTCGCGATCGTCAGCCAGGCGCTCAACGCCAAGCCCACCGTCCTGGTGACCTCGTGGTGGAGCTCGTTCGCGGGCGGTGAGCCTGAGGCGGCGGAGCTGTTCCACCGCGACAAGGACGACTGGCGCTTCCTCAAGGTGTTTATCTACCTGACCGATGTAGACCAGCGCAGCGGGCCGCACGTGTTTGTGCCGCGCTCACACGCGCACCGAGGGCTTGAGTTTAGGCGGCAGCGCCGCTACACGGACGAGGAGGTGAGCGCGTTTTATGGCGACGGGTGCCAGCGCGTGTTCCTTGGCCCGGCGGGGACGACGCTCATCGAGAACACCTACGGGCTGCACAAGGGGCTCCCTGTGCAGGAGGGGCGCCGCCTCATGCTGCAGTTCACCTACAGCCTCTTCCCGCTGCTCTACGCGCCAGAGCGCCCCGAGGTGAGCGCCGCTGAGCTGTCGGGGGCGTATGACCCGCACATCAACCGGGTCCACGTTCAGCCCTGAGCGGCCCTTGCGCGAGGGGGCCCGCGGCGGAGTGGCTGGAGGGCGCTCAGGGCGCGGGGGCGAGGGCGTTGATCTGCTCCGCGAGCCTGCGGGCGCAGGAGGGCCCGGGGTGGTGGCTGTCAAAGAACTCGCCGGCGGCGCAGCCCGCGCGCGCGGGGTCTCGCAGGGTGAGCCAGCGGGCGCCGAGGCGCGCGCTCATGTTGTCGAGGTCAGCGTCGAGCTGGCGCAGGAGGGCGCGCGTGGGCGCGTGCGCCAAGAGCGCCTCATGCGCGAGGGGGTGGTATGTGGGCCCGATCAAGACCACCCGCGAGCCGGCGGCGGTTAAGCGGGCGAGCGCCCCCTCGAGGCGCTTGAGGCGCTCGGCGCTCACGGCGCGCCACTTCTTCATGCTGTGCACGTCGCGCTCTAGATAGGCGCGCGCGATGGCGTCCACCTGCGCTTGAGGCCTCAGCCACTCGTCACAGTACACAAAGCGCCCGTCATGGTGGCGAACGCTCTGGATCGAGGGCGTGCGCGCGCAGTAGTCGTTGAGCTGAGGGACGAGGCGCGGCCCGAGCTTTGTTGCCCCAGCCGCCCTTAGGCGCTCGAGGCCGCTGACGGTGGTCTGGTAGGCCAAGAGGTCCTTAAACTTGAGCCACGCGAGCGTCACGTTGCCCCAGGCGTCCACGAGGGGCTGAGGGGTGAGGGCGCTGGCGTCGTGGGCGCGGTAAAAGTCGCGCTGGAGGTCCTTCACCGACTGCCAGCGCTCGCTCGTGACGGCGTCGTTCAGCAGGAAGGGGTCCACCCCGACCACGACCAGCGCCGGCGCGCAGCGGGTGGCGCGCAGGAGCTGTACGAGCGCCTCAAAATCCTCAACGCTCGGGCCCGTGAGCCACAGGTTGAGGGCGGCGGCGGGGGCGTCGGAGGCGCCCATGAGCCGCTGAGGGTTGATGGTCCCGACGGTGCTGCTGCCGAGGACCACCCGCTGAGGGCAGCCTGCGAGGAGGCGCGCCCTCACCCAGGCGCGCTGGTCATAGTCGCGGTCGGAGACGAGCCACTCATCGCCGCGCTGGGAGGTCGCGAGGGGTGAGATCTCCCCTGAGCCGAAGCCGGCGATGTCCATGTGCAGGTTAAAGATCAAGATGGCGCTCATCAGGGAGAGCACCGTCACGAGGAAGGGTCTCATGGCGTCACCGTCGCGGGGGGGGCTTGAGCAGCGCGCAAGGCTAAAACCTGTAGTAGATGAAGGTGGACGAGTAGTTCATCATCAAGAGCGCCGCCGCGGTGGCGACGCCGAGGGCGCACCAGCGCCGCACGCTCCACGAGGAGAAGCGCATCTCATAGGCGTTCGGGGCGAGGAGGGCGATGAGGAGGGAGGCGACGATGAGCCCCGTGTACGGCAGCGAGAGGCGCTCGCCGCCGCTGAGCCCATGGGCGCCGAGCAGGCCGGCGAGCCAGCTCCCCGCCTGCGCGAAGGAGTCAGACCTGAACGGTATCCAGCCCACAAAGACGCACAGCAGCGTGAGCGCGCGCTGCGCCGCCACGGGCAGCGCGTCAAACCGCTCCTTGAGGGCGTGGTAGAGCGCGAGCAGCAGGCCGTGATAGAGGCCCCAGACCACAAAGGTCCAGCTCGCGCCGTGCCAGAGGCCGCCGATCGTCATCGTCAGCACCAGGTTCTGAGCCGCGCTCGCCGCGCCGCCGCGGCTGCCCCCGAGGGGGAAGTAGATGTAGTCGCGGATCCACTCGCTGAGGGTGATGTGCCAGCGCCGCCAGAAGTCGCTCGGGTTCTTTGATTTATACGGGCTCTTGAAGTTGATGGGCAGCTCGATCCCAAAGCACTTCCCGAGGCCGAGCGCCATGTCGGAGTAGCCGCTAAAGTCAAAGTAGAGCTGTGTGGAGTATCCAATCATCAGCAGCCAGCTCGTCCAGAGGCCCGCCTCGTCCACACAAGAGATGAGGGGGTTGATGCCGTTCGCGACGCGATCAGCGATCAAGACCTTCTTGCAGAGCCCAATGGAGAAGAGGGCGATCCCCTCGCGCCACGCGGGGGTCGCCTGCCCTGCCCTGAAGCGCTCTATGGACGCCCCAAGGTCTTGATAGCGCGCGATGGGGCCCGCGATCAGCTGCGGGAAGAAGCTCACGTAGGCCATATAGTTGAGGAAGCTCGTGGCGGGGGTGAGCCTGCCGCGATAAATATCGACGCTGTAGCACATGGTCTGAAAGGTATAAAACGAGATGCCTGTGGGCAGGACGATCTGCGTCACGACGCTGGCGGCGTCAGCGCCCACGAGGGCGCCCCACGACTCTAGGAGAAACCCCCAGTATTTAAAGTAGCCGAGCATGCCGATGTTCACGGCGAGCGAGATCGCGAGGTATGCTTTTTTTTCTTTTGATGCGCCACCTGAGAGATGGGCCTTGTGAATTCTTGCCCCTACGACATAGTCAACCAAGGATGATGTGAGCAGGGGAAATAGATACCAGGCCTCACCTGTGAAGGAGTAAAAGAACAGGCTTGACGCCACAAGCAGCGCGATCGCTTTTGTGCCTTTTGCGAACCGAAATAATAGCGTCAAAATAAGGGCAAAAAGAATAAATTCTAGCGAATTGAAAAGCATTAATCAGAACCATCATGTATATTTATTTTATTTCTCCTTTCATACCACCGCGCGCTCAGCGAGACAAGTTGATTGTCGGCGGGAGGGCTTCAACGAGCTCCCCCATGCCCACAGCCGCGCGCGCGGCGCTCTTCTCTGTGAGCAGGGTAGAGCTCAGCTGATAAAGGGCTCACGTGAGCCCTTTTCACTCGGGACTCTCAGCGTAGCGTGGTGTGGCTCAGCGTGGCGGTGTGAGTGAGCTGATAAATGGCTCACGTGAGCCCTTTTCATTTGCTGACCTCGGCGGGGCGCGGGGCGGTTCAGGCGTGCCTGGGAGCGATGAGCTGATAAATGGCTCACGTGAGCCCTTTTCATTTGCTGACCTCGGCGTGGCGCGGGGAGGCCTAGGCGTGCAGGGGGCGATGAGCTGATAAATGGCTCACGTGAGCCCTTTTCATTTGATGAGCTCGGCGTAGCGCGGGGAGGCCTAGGCGTGCAGGGTGGGTGAGTTGATAAATGGCTCACGTGAGCCCTTTTCACTCGTGAGTCTCGGCGTGGCGGGGGGCGGCTCAGCGTGGCGGGCAAGGTGAGCTGATAAATGGCTCACGTGAGCCCTTTTCTGGTGAGAGGTCTTGGATGTGTGCTTGGCGTGGTTGGGGCGGCGCTCATAAATGGCTCACGTGAGCCCTTTTAGTTGGATTCGGATCGCGTATTCGGATCGCGTTGAGCGGCGGATGGGGCGGGCTCAAGGATGTGGAGACATAAAGGGCTCACGTGAGCCCTTTATGGGGACCCGAGC
>VGTA01000014.1 GCA_016874875.1 Deltaproteobacteria bacterium
GCGCCGCCACGGCGGGGGTGGGGGAGGCGGGGGTGGGGGAGGAGGCGGGGGTGGGGGAGGAGGCGGGGGGCGTGGAGGCGCGCGGCGTCCTCGTGCGCCTCCCGCGTGACCTCCTCCTCGCCCTCAGCGAGCGCCTCGCCCCCGGGAGCGCCGCGCGCCTCGCCGCCCTCGCGCCGGCGGCGCTCGACCTGCGCGCGGAGGAGCTGTGGTGCTCCGCGGATGGCGCGCGCGGCGAGGCGCGCGCCGCGCTCTCGCTCGACGCGCTCTCGCTCGACGCGCTCAGGGGTCTCTCGGGGGTGGGCGCGCCGCTGAGCGGGCGGGTGGCCTGGGGCGGGGGGCGGGCGGGGGGCGGCGCGGGCCTGCGCGCGGAGCTGAGCGCCCCGCTCCCCCCCCTCGCCGCCCTGCTCGCCGGCGCCCTCGACTCTCACCCCGCCCCCGCGCGCGCCCACCCCCTCGCCGCCGCCGCGCGCGCCGTGGAGGGCGGGGCGCTCTCCCTGCGCCTCGCCGTCGCCCCCGGCGCCCCCCCCAGCGCCTCCCTCGAGCTGCGCGACGTGCGCCTCGGCGCGCCGCTCTCCCCGCGCCCCGTGGAGGGGCTGCAGCTCCTCGCGCGCCTCGAGGGCCTCGAGGCGGACCCCCGCGCCCTCGCGCGGCGGTGGGCGCGTCTGCGCGACGACCTCCGCGCCCTCGCCCGCCCCCGCGCCGCCGATGAGGCGCGCGCTGCGCCCGCCGCGCCCGCCGCCGCGCCCGCCGCGCCGCCCGCCGCGCGCCTCTCGCTGAGCGTGGGCGGGGAGGAGCGCCTCGACTGGGACCTCGAGCTGTGGCTCAGCGCGCGCGAGGCGACCGCCCGCCTCAGCGCCCACCCCGCCCCCTGCCAGCGCGCCTTTGACGCCCTCCCGCCGAGCGCCCGCGGCCCCCTCACGGCGGCGCGGCTCACGGGGACCTTCTCGCCCACCTTCACCCTGCGCTACACCCCGAGCGCCCCTGAGCTCGCGCGGGTGTCGCTCAGCGCCGCGCGCCTCACGCGGCGCTGCCGGTTTGAGTCGGCGCGGCTGGCGCTCCCCCACAACGAGCTCGGCGCGCGTGTGCAGGTGCGCGGCAAGCCGGCGGACCTCCGCGACGTGACCTGGCTCAACGAGCCCTTCAGCTTTGAGGTGGACGCCGCCTTCACGGAGGGGCGGCGCGTGCGGGTAGGGCCGGGGGAGGAGGGCGCCTTTGTGCCCCTCAGGGAGCTGCCCGCCTACGTGGGCGGCGCCATGTACCTCACGGAGGAGATGGGGTTTTGGCGCGGCGGCGCCGTGAGCGTGCCGCTCATCGAGCGCGCCCTCAACACCAACCTCAAGGGCGAGCGCTTTGTGTATGGGGGCTCCACGGTGACGCAGCAGCTCGTCAAGAATCTCTTCCTCACGCGCGACAAGGTGCTCACGCGCAAGCTCCATGAGGCGCTCATCGCCGCCCGCGTCCTCGACGCGGTGAGCAAGGAGCGACTCCTCGAGCTCTACCTCAACTGCATCGAGTTCGCCCCGGGCGTGTGGGGCGTGCAGGCCGCCGCGCGCCACTACTTCCAAAAGGACGCCCGCGCCCTCAGCCCCCGTGAGGCGACCTTCTTGGCCATGCTCAAGGTGTCGCCCTCCCAGGGGCGCGCCATCGTCGCCCGCGGGCGCTCCCCCTCCTATGACTGGTGGCGGCGCCGGAGCGTGGAGGTCTTTGAGCGCCTAGTGGCCAAGGGCCTCCTCACGCCGCAGCAGGCGGCGGGGCAGGCGCCCTTTGAGCTGCTGTGGGGGGCGGGCGGGGCGTACCTGGGGTCGGCGGCGCTCGAGCGCTGAGGGGGCGCGGGGGGGGGCGCGGGGGGGGGCGCGCGGGGGCTGTGCGCGCGCGCTGAGGCGTGCTAGGGTGAGCGCGCCTCCCGCCACAGCCCGCCACTCAAGGAGCCTCGGTGCAGCCCCCTCCCCCCTCGCTGCGCGCGCGCCCGCTCGCCCTCGCGCTCACGCTCACGCTCACGCTCACGCCCGCCCTCGCCCTCCTCCAACCCGCGCGCGAGGCGGAGGCGCGGCGGAGCGGCTTCTCGTCCTCACGCGCCTCGCGCCCCTCGCCGTCGCGCTCTTTTTCGTCGTCGCGCCCCTCCGCCCCCTCGCGCCCCTCGGCGTGGGGCGGCGGTCGCCCCAAGGGCGGCGGGTGGAGCGGCAGCGTGCGCCCCTCCTCCTCCCTCGGGTCGCGCCCCGCCGCCCCCCGCCCCGCGAGCTACGGCGGCGCGGGGCAGGGCGCGCGCCCGGGGCCGTACGGCGGCGGGGGGGGCGGGTACGGGGGTGGGTACGGGGGCGGGTACGGGGGCGGGGGCGGGGGCGGGGGCGGGTACGGGGGCGGGTACGCGGGCGGGCGCCCGTCCTACTCGGGCTACCAGCGCCCCCCCTACCCCAGCGCCGTCGGGCGCTGGTGGAGCGCCCCCTCGCAGCTGCGCTCCACCTGGCGCGCGAGCACCGCCTACCGGTGGCGCTTCCGCGACTCCTACTACAGCGCCCCGGGCTACAGCGTGGGCGTCTGGGACCTCTACTTCCTCTCGCACGCCGCCACCGACCTCTTCTGGTACCACCACTGGCACGACGCCGCCCTCCAGCGCGCCCTCTACTCCGAGCACGTCCTGCAGGACGCCGAGCTGGCGCGCCTAGAGGCGCGCGTGCGCGAGCTCGAGGCGCAGGGCGTGGCGCGCGACCCCTCCTACCTCCCCGAGGGCGTCGGCCCTCAGGACGCCTACAGCGACGACTACCTCCGCCACCTCCGCGGCGAGCTCGACGGATCGAGCGCGGGCCTCGTCCTGCTCGCCTCCATTTTCGTGGGCGCCCTCGCCGGCTACCTGCTCTTCTTCCGTCGCCGCTGAAGCGGCCCCTGAGGCCGCCTCACGCGCGGGTCACTCCCCCGATTCGCGCTTCTCGAGGCGCTTGCGCTCGTTGTGGTCGAGGCTGCGCTTGCGCAGGCGCACGTTGAGCGGCGTGATCTCCACCAGCTCGTCGGCGTTGATGAACTCGAGGGCCTCCTCGAGGTCCATCTTGCGGATCACGTTGAGCTTGATGTCGAGCTCCTTGGTGGCGGAGCGCATGTTGTCGAGCTTCTTGGCCTTGCAGGGGTTCACCACGAGGTCCTGGCTGCGCGCCGACTCGCCGCAGATCTGCCCCGCGTACACCTTCTCGCCGGGCTCCGTGAAGAGCTGCCCGCGCTCCTGCAGGGTCTCGAGGGCGTACGTGGTCACGGTGCCCGTCTCGAGCGCCACGAGCACGCCGCTCGAGCGGCGCTGGAAGGGGCCCTTGTAGGGGCCGTAGCTGTGGAAGGTGCGGTAGAGGGTGCCGGTGCCGCGCGTCTGGGTGAGGAAGCGGCTGCGGTAGCCGATGAGGCCGCGGCTCGGCACCAGGTAGGCGATGCGCGAGAGGCCGTCGAGGTCCTGGCGGAGGTCGGTGAGCTCGCCGCCGCGCAGGTTGAGGTCCTGGATCACCTGCCCGCTGAAGTCCTCGTTGCAGGTGATCGCCACCTCCTCGTAGGGCTCCTCCTTGCCGCCCGCGCCCTCGCGGATGATCACGCGCGGCATCGACACCATCAGCTCGTAGCCCTCGCGGCGCATCGTCTCAAGGAGGATGCCGAGGTGCAGCTCGCCGCGCCCCGACACCTTAAAGACGTCGGAGGACTCGGTGTCCTCCACGCGCAGCGCCACGTTGGACTGCAGCTCGCGCTCAAGGCGCTCGCGCACCTTGCGGCTCGTCACGTAGGTGCCGTCCTGCCCGGCGAAGGGGCCGTTGTTGGCGATGAACTCCATGGTGATCGTGGGCTCGTCCACGGCGATGGGGGGCAGCGGGTCGGGGGTGGCGCTCTCGCAGAGCGTCTCGCCGGGCAGCACGTCGGCGAAGCCGGCGATGGCCACGATGTCGCCCGCCGCCGCCTCCTCCACGGGCACCTGGTTGAGCCCCACGAAGCCGCTCAGGCGCGTGGCGCGTGAGCGGCGGAGGTCCTGGTGCAGGCCGAGGCAGCAGAGCTGGTCGCCCTTGGTGATGCGCCCGCGGCGGATGCGGCCGATGGCGATGCGGCCGATGAACTCGTCGTAGTTGATGGTCGCCACCTGCATCTGGAAGGGGCCGTCCTCGTCCACGTCGGGCGGGGGCACCAGCTCCACGATGGCGTCGAGGAGCGGGGTGAGGTCCTTGCGCTCGTCGGCGAGCTCGCGCGACGCCCAGCCGTTGCGCCCGGAGGCGTAGAGCACCGAGAAATCGAGCTGCTCATCGTTGGCGTCGAGGGACACGAACAGGTCAAAGACCTCGTTGAGCACCTCGTCGCAGCGCGCGTCGGGGCGGTCCACCTTGTTGATGACCACGATGGGGCGCAGGCCGTGCCCGAGCGCCTTGTTGAGCACGAAGCGGGTCTGGGGCATGGGGCCCTCGGAGGCGTCCACGAGCAAGAGCACCGAGTCCACCATGCCGAGCACGCGCTCCACCTCGCCGCCGAAGTCGGCGTGGCCGGGGGTGTCGACGATGTTGATCGTGAGGCCCTTCCAGCGAATCCCCGTGTTCTTCGACAGGATGGTGATGCCGCGCTCGCGCTCGAGGTCGAGGCGGTCCATCGCGCGCTCCTGGAGGTCCTTGTGCGCCTCAATGGTGCCCGACTGCTTGAGCAGCTCGTCCACGAGCGTTGTCTTGCCGTGGTCGACGTGGGCGATGATGGCGATGTTGCGGATCATGTCTCTCTTCATGGGGACTCCACCTCGGCGCGCGGGAGGGTGTGGGCGCGAGGTGCGGGGCTTAAACAGCAGAAGCACCCTCTAGGTCAAGAGGTGTGTGTTTTTTGAGCACGCGCCGCTCAAGAGACTTTGGTACAATCCGTCACACCGCGCAGCGCGCAGCTCACGGCTCACGGCTCACGGCTCACGGCGCTCATGAGCTCGCTCAAGCTCGGTGGGTTCGCCACAGGAGAATCAAGATGCCCCACACATCTCCCCCCCCATCACCAAACGCCGCCCCTCACGCCCCGCCCCCCCGAGGCCGCGCGAGCGCGCAGAAGCAGAGCCTGAGCCTGAGCCTGAGCCTGAGCCTGAGCCTGAGCCTGAGCCTGAGTCTCGCGCTCGGCGCCTGCGAGGACCCCCAGCGCCTCTCTGCGCCCGCGGGCGGGGAGGCGGGGGCGCTGGGCGGCGCGCTCCCCCCCGAGGGCGGGGCGCAGGGCGGCGCGCTCCCCACCGAGGGCGGGGCGCAGGGCGGGGCGCAGGGCGGGGCGCAGGGCGGGGGGCTGCCGCCGGCGGGCGGGGCGCAGGGCGGCGCGCTCCCCCCCGAGGGCGGGGCGCCGCCCCCGCCCCCCCCCACCCCCCCCGCCGACTGCCTCACCCACGAGGAGTTCTTTGAGCAGCAGGTGTGGCGCCCCGTCCTCCGGCCCCTGTGCCTCGACTGCCACAACCCGCAGGGCGCCGCGCAGGGCACCGAGATGGTCTTTTTCCGCGACTCCATCCCCGACGCCCTCGCGCACAACTATGAGACCTTCGCCCACATCGCCGAGTTCGACCGCGCCGGCACCCCCCTCGTGCTCCTCAAGCCCACTGGGCAGCTCTCGCACGGGGGCGGGGCGGTGATCGAGGAGGGGGGGGCCGCCCACGAGGCGCTCCGCGCCATGGTGGAGCGCGCGCGCGACCCCAACCCCGTGGTGTGCCAAGAGGAGAGCGGCGAGGCGCCCTCTGTGCTGCGCGGCGTGCGCCTGCTCGACGCCCAGCGCACACTGCGGCGCGCCGCCCTCTCCCTGGCCGGGCGCCTCCCCACCGCCGACGAGGAGGCCGCCGTGGCGCGCGAGGGCTGGGGGGGCCTTGAGCTCGCCCTCACGCAGCTCCTCCAGAGCCGCTCCTTTGAGGAGCGCCTCAAGGAGGTCTGGAACGACATCTTGCTCACCGACAAGTACCTCGGCGGCACCGAGGCGATCGACCTCCTCTCCCCCACGCACTACCCCTACGCGCGCTGGTTCATGGGCGGCGCCGGCGTCTCCGCCGCCGCCACCGAGGCCGACATCTGGGCCGCCACCTCCTTCACCAACAACAGCCTCGCCCGCGAGCCCCTCGAGCACATCGCCTTTGTGGTGCGCGAGGGGCGCCCCTTCACCGAGGTCATCACCGCCGACTACATCGCGATGAATCCGTTCACCGCGCGCCTCTACGGCGTCACCGACCTCCCCTGGACGGACCCGCTCGACCCCAACGAGCGCCGCGCGGGGCGCGCGCCGGGCGCCTCGCACGCGGGCATCCTCACGTCGCCGATGTACCTCAACCGCTACCCCACCACCGACACCAACCGCAACCGCCACCGCGCGCGCATCTTCTTTAAGCAGTTCCTCGACGTGGACGTCTTTAAGATCGCCGAGCGCCCCATCGACCCCACCTCCACGGCGCACAACCCCACCATGAACGACCCGCAGTGCTCCATCTGCCACACGGTGATCGACCCCGTGGCGGGCGCCTTTCAGCACTGGGACACCGCCGGGTCGTACGCGCTCCGCGACGCCTGGTACGGCGATATGCGCGCCCCCGGCTACGGCACCGAGCTGCTCCCCTACGAGGAGCGCGCCAACAGCCTCCGCTGGCTCGCCCGCCGCGTGGCGCAGGAGCCCGGCTTTGACCGCGCCATCACCCGCCAGATGTACCAGGCCTTTGTGGGCTCAGACCTCACGAGCGCCCCCGTGGACGGCGAGCACCTCGAGGAGCGCCAGGCGGCCTTTGAGGAGCAGCAGCGGTGGTTCAACGACGTGGCGGCGGGCTTCCGCGCCAACGGGCACGACCTGCGCTGGCTGCTCAAGGCCATCGCGCGCAGCCCCTACTTCCGCGCTGAGGGCCTCGAGGACCCCGCGGCGGCCACCCCCGCGCGCCTCGCGCAGCTCGCGCACCTCGGCCTCGACGCCCCCCTCACCCCCGAGCAGCTCCACCGCAAGCTCTACGCCGCCACCGGCGTGCGTTGGCGCCCCAACGCCACATCCCCCGACTCGCTGCTCAACCCCAGCGAGTACCGCCTGCTCTACGGCGGCATCGACAGCGACGACGTGGTGGAGCGCATCCGCACGCCCAACGGCATCTTCGCCAACATCCAGCGCCGCATGGCCAACGAGGTGTCCTGCAAGGTCACCGCCTACGACCTCACCCGCCCCCCCGCCGAGCGCTTCTTGTTCCCGCGCGTGGAGGTGGGCTTCGTCCCCGAGGACGCCAACGGCTTCCCCATCCCGCAGGCGCAGGAGCTCATCCGCGACAACCTCCGTCACCTCGCCTGGCGCCTGTGGGGAGAGCGCCTTGAGGCCGACTCCGAGGAGCTCGCGCAGCTCTATGATGTGTGGTATGGGGCCTGGCGCCTCGGGCAGGCGGCGGTGGCGGAGGGGCGCGCGGCGGCGAGCCTCTACTGGGGCTGCCAGGGGCGCTGGGACCCCGCCTCGGGCCTCGAGCTGCCCGCCGAGCGCCGCCTGAGCGCCGACCCGCTGTTCACCGTGCGCGCCTGGGAGGCGCTGGTGGCCTACATGCTCAACGACTACGCCTTCCTCTATGAGTGAGCGGACCGCGGCGCGCCGCCTCGGCGCGCTGCACAGGAGTATTCACATGATGATTCTTCAGAGCGATCGCCCGCAGCGTGAGATCGAGCGGCGCGCGCAGGCCCTGAGTCGCCGTGACCTCTTGCGCGCGGCGGGCCTCACCGGCCTCACGCTCGCCCTCGGGGAGCGGGTGCTCGGCGGGCCGCTGTGGGGGGCGCGCGTCGCGAGCGCGCAGGAGGCGCCCCGCGCGCCCCTCTTCTTGAGCGTCCACGCCGGCGGGGGGTGGGACCCCACGAGCCTGTGCGACCCCAAGGGGCGCGAGACGCCCACCGCCCCCGACCCCGTCAACCGCTTCGCGGTGAGCGACATCGGCACCCCGAGCGCCTCGAGTCCCATCCGCTGGGCCCCGATGGGGCAGAACGCGGCGTTCTTTGAGGCGCACCACGACAAGCTGTTGGTGGTCAACGGGGTGGACACCTCCACCAACAACCACAACACAGGGACGCGCTACGTCCACAGCGGAATCCTCGAGGAGGGGCACCCCTCCTTTGGCGCCCTGCTGACGGCGACGGTGGGGGCGGCGCTGCCCCTGGGCTACATCACCAACGGCGGCTACGACATCACGCGCGGCGTGGTGCCGCGCACGCGCCTCGGGCAGCTCGGCGTGATCAACAAGATCGCCGAGCCCGACCTCGACGGCGAGCGCCCCTATCAGCTCGAGGAGGTGCAGGCGCACCTCGCCGAGCACCGCGCGGCGCGCGTGGAGCGCCTGCGGGCGCAGCGCGACCTGCCCCGCCTCCACGACAGCCTCTCGCTGCTCGAGGGCGCGCGCGGCGGGCAGAACGAGCTGCGGCGCCTTAAGGAGAATCTGCCCAACCTCAACCTGCTCCGCACCGCCATCGGGCAGCAGGGCGCCATCGCCCTCGCCGGGTACCGCTCGGGGCTCACGGCGGCGGCGAATCTCTCGGTGGGCGGCTTTGACACCCACGGCAACCACGACGTGGCGCAGGCGGGCGCCCTCGACAACCTCACGCGCGGCGTCATGGAGCTGTGGGCGGAGGTGGAGCGCCTGGGGCTCGAGGATCAGGTCCTGCTCATGGTGACCTCGGACTTTGGGCGCACGCCGCGCTACAACGAGGGCAACGGCAAGGACCACTGGCCCATCACGAGCTTCCTCTTTATGGGCGGGGGCGTGGTGGGCAACCGCGTGGTGGGCGCCTCGGATGAGCGGTTTGGGCCGCTCACCTTCAACCCCGACACCCTCGCCCTCGACCCCGCTGGCGTGCGCCTCACCCCCGCGCACATCCACGCCAGCCTCCGCGCGCGCTTTGGTGTGGACGCGGCGCCGGTCAGCGCCCACTACCCCATCCGCGAGCGGGCGCTCCCCGGGCTCTTTGGCTGAGGTGGGGGCGGCGGCGGCGGCCACCCTGCGCGCTCTGCACATCACGCGCCGCGCGGCGCTCGGGGGGGCGGTGGGGGCGGCGGGGGCGCTCCTCGACGCCGCGCTGCGCGCGCGCGCCGCGCCGGCGTGGGTGTCGGCGGAGGCGCAGCGCCCCTTGGCGCTGTGGGGGGTGATGACGGGGGAGGTGACGGCGCAGAGCGCGGTGGTGTGGAGTCGCGCCGACCGCCCCGCCACGCTCCGCGTGCGCTGGTCCACGGACCCCGACCTCCGCGCCACCGCCCCGGCGGCGGAGGGGCAGGCGCTCCCGGAGCGCGACCTGACCGCGCGCGTCCGCCTCACCGGGCTGCCCCCCGGGCGCCGCGTGTTCTATATGGCGCACTTTGAGAGCCTCCTCCACCCCGGCGCGCGCTCCGCGCCGCTCTTTGGGGAGCTCACCACTGCCCCCCTCGACGCCCTCGCCCCCGTGCGCTTCGCCTGGTCCGGCGACAGCTTTGGGCAGGGCTACGGCATCAACCCGCAGGCGGGCGGCGTGCGCCTCTACGAGGCCGCCCGCCTCGCCGCCCCCGACCTCTTTATTCACTGCGGGGACCGCATCTACGCCGATCAGCCCCTCAAGGAGATGCGGGGGGCGGGGGAGGGGCGGCGGTGGCACAACCTGCTCACGCCTGAGGTGTCGCGGGTGGCGGAGACGCTCGACGATTTTCGCGGCTACTATCGCTACACGCTGCTCGACGAGCCCACCCGCCGCCTCTATCAGGTGTGCCCGCAGGTGTTCTTGTGGGACGACCACGAGGTGAAGAACGACTGGTTCCCCGGGCGCGTCTTGCGCGACCGCCGCTACACGGAGCGCGCGGTGGACGTGTTGGCGGCGCGCTCGCGGCAGGCGTTCTTTGAGTACTCGCCCCTGCCCATGAGCTGGCTCCGCCGCCCCCGCCTCTATCGGCGCCTCCCCTATGGGCCGCTGCTGGAGATTTTCGCGCTCGACGGGCGCAGCTATCGAGGCCCCAACGACCGCGAGGCGCAGGTGGCGGAGGGGCCTGCGGGCGCGTGCGCGATGTGGGGGGAGGAGCAGCTGCGGTGGCTGATCGAGGGGCTGTGCGCCTCGCGGGCGCGCTGGAAGGTGGTGGCGTGCGCGCAGCCGCTCGCCCTCGCCATCAGCACCCGGGACGGCGGCGTCGATGGCGTCTCGTCGGGCTCGGCGGGGGTCACGGGGCGCGAGCGGGAGCTGCTCGAGCTCCTGCGCGCCCTGCGCGCGCGGCAGGTGCGCGGCGTGGTGTGGGTGAACGCCGACGTGCACTACGCCGCCGCGCACCACTTCCACCCCGACCGGGGCGCCGTGGGGCCCTTTGAGCCGTTCTGGGAGTTCGTGGCGGGGCCCATCAACGCTGCCACCCTCGGCCCCAAGCGCCTCGACCCCACCTTTGGGCCGCGGGTGGAGTTCATCAGCGTCACCGATCGCTTAAAAGAGGGGCTTTCCCCCTTAGACGAGCAGCAGTTTTATGGTATGGGAGAGGTCAACCCCGACACCCAAGCCCTCACGATCACGCTCCATGACCTCACAGGGAAGACGATCTATCGCCACACGCTCCCCCCGTGAGCCCCTCAAGAGCGCCGTGCCCCGAAAGGAACGCCGCATGCGCGCGCTTCTGTTTGCTCGCCTCGCCCTCTTGCGTCTGCCGCTCAGCCTCGCGCTCAGCCTCGCGCTCAGCCTCGCGCTCAGCCTCGCGCTCAGCCTCGCGCTCAGCCTCGCGCTCAGCCTCTCTGCCGCCCTCGCGGCGCCCGCCCTCTCCGTGCAGCTCGAGGCGCCCGAGGGCGCCCTAGAGTTCGTGTTCGCCTCCGACGGCGAGCCCCTGAGCGCCGATCAGCTCAAGGTGGAGTTCGTGAAGGGGCGCCTCGTGGTGGAGGTGAGCGGCGTGGCGGCGGCGCGCGCGTGGCAGAGGGGCTGGGCGCACCCCATGCTCGACCGCGCCCTGCTCTACCCCCACAAGCAGAGCAAGACCCCCAAGGCGTCGCTGAAGGTCAAGTTTCAGCGCAAGCCGCCCAAGGAGAGTCTAGGCGCGCTCGAGGTGGTGGAGCGCGAGGACGGGCGCGTAGCGGTGCGCATGCCCTGGGAGGGGGCGGCGGCGGTGCCGGAGCTGGCGCCCGCGCCCGCGCCCGCGCCCGCGTCGCCCGACCCCGCCGCGGCGGCGGCGCCCGCGGAGGAGGGGCTCGACGTGGACGCCAAGGGCGCGTCGCTGGCGGAGGCGCCGCGCGCCCCCGAGGAGGTGTTCGCCGACCCCGACGCGCACGCCCCCGCCCCCCACGAGCTGCGCCGCGTCTACCAGGAGCTCGCCGCCGCGCAGGCGGAGGCGGCGCGCGAGGAGTCGCGCGTGCCCCGCGTGCTGGCGCTGCCGTTCGGGCGCCTCTCGGGCGACGAGCGCGGCCTCGACGGGCTGGCGCAGCTGAGCACGCGCCTCCTCGACGCGCAGCTGCTGCACAGCCCCGACCTCATCTGGGTGAGCAGTGAGCAGTCGCGCTCCTACGCCGCCCACCTCCGCCACGACGCGCCTATGCTCGACGTGGAGCGCGCGCGCGCCCTCGCCGTCCACGAGGGCGCCGACCTCGTCTTGCGGAGCGGGCTGCGGGCGGAGCCGGGGCGCGCGGGGATCGTGCGCCTCAGCTCGCAGCTCCTCTCCACGCGCACGGGCGAGGTGCGCCGCGAGCTCAACTTCTTTGTGTCGCAGGACCGCCTGCAGGCCGCCTTTGAGGGCGCGTGGGTGGAGGAGACGCGGGGGGGCGCGGTCCTGCGCTCCATCGTGTTCCCGGGCTGGGGGCACGTCTATCGCGGGGAGCGCGGCGCGGGCTGGGGCTACGCGGGGGTGGGCGCGGCGCTCCTGGCGGGGGCGGTGACGTCCACGGTGGTGGGCCTCCTCGCCGCGCGCGACTACAACAACAACGAGGCGGGCGCCGCCCACCGCCGCGCCGACGCCAACGCGCACTACGACCGCGCCAACGTGCTGTGGGTGGGCTACGGCGCCACCTGGCTCGCCTCGCTCCTCAGCACCGTCGCGCAGGCGCACGATCGCTCCTATCTCGACCTCAGCCGCGTCGACCTCGCGGAGATCGAGGGGGGTCGCTGATGCGCGCCGCCCGCCCGCTCGCCCTCGCCCTCGCGGCCCTCGTCAGTGGCTGCGCGCGCCTCGACCCGAGCAACCCCTACGACCCCGACACCCCCGCGCAGGAGCGGCAGCCCGCGAGTCTCCAGGGGCGCCTGCTCATGGTCAACGAGCCGTCTGGCTTCTCGTATGAGGTCTTTGACGTGACCCTGCGCAACGAGGAGTTCAGCGACTTTGAGTACCTCGTGCCCGTGTCCCTCGACGGCGCCTTTGAGTTTGAGGGGGTGCTGCCCGGGCGCTACACGGTGCTCGTCGAGGGGCGCGTGGGGGGGGAGCGCTACGTGCTGCCGCGCACGGAGGTGATGCTCTACACCGGCGAGCGCCTCGCCTACCGCACGCCCTTTGTGGTGAAGCCCGCCGCTCAGGTGCCGCTCACCGACCTGCCGTAGAGCGCCTCGAGGGCCGCGCGGTGCGCCTCGTAGACGGCGCGGCGCTTGAGCTTGTGGGAGGCGGTGCTGAGGTGCTCAAGGCCCTCCCCCGCCACGGCGAAGGCCTTGATGGTCTCGTGGCGCGCGAGGGCGCGGTTGACGCGCGCCACCTCCGCCTCGAGGGCGGCGAGGACCTCCGGCTGGCGCGCCCAGGCGGCGAGTCCCCCCTCGCGCAGCGCGACTCCCTCGCGCGCCGCCCACAGCGGCAGCTCTGAGGAGGAGGGCAGGAGCAGCGCCACGCAGTAGGGGCGCTTGTCGCCCACCACGAACGACTGCTCGATGAGGGGGCTGCTGTTGAGGGCGCGCTCGATGAACTGCGGCGCGATGAGCTTGCCGCTCGCCGTCTTGAACAGGTCCTTCTTGCGGTCGGTGATGTAGAGGTAGCCGTCCTCGTCGAGGCGCCCGATGTCGCCTGTGCGCAGCCACCCCTCCTCATCAAAGAGCGCGGCGGTCTCGGCGGGCTTGTTGAGGTAGCCGCTGGTGACGTTGGGGCCGCGCGCGAGCACCTCGCCGTCGGGGGCGACGCGGAGCTGCACGTTGAAGAGGGGGCGCCCCACGCTCCCAAAGCGGTAGGCGCCGGGGCGATTCACGGCCAAGACAGGGCTGGCCTCGCTGAGGCCGTACCCCTCGAGAATCAGCAGGCCGGCGGCGTGGAAGAACTCCGCCACCTCCTCGGCGAGGGGGGCGCCGCCGCTCACCATCAGCCTGAGGCGGCCGCCGAGGCGGGCGCGCAGCTCCCCAAAGAGCAGGTCGCGCGTGAGGGCGCGCGAGGCGCTCATCCACGCGCTCGGCGCCGCCCCGCGCCGCTGGGCGGCGGTGGAGCGGCGCTCGGCGGCGAGCACGGCGTCGAGGAGCGCCCGCTGCGCCACCCCCTGCGCGCCCCGCGCTCCACGGAAGCGCGCGTACACCTTCTCGTAGACGCGGGGGACGCCTGTGACGACGGTGGGGCTCACCTCCTGCATGTTCCGCAGGAGGCGCCCGAGCCCCTCGGCGAAATAGAGCTGCGCGCCGCCAAAGAGCACGGGCATGTAGTAGCCGGCGAGGCGCTCAAAGCTGTGGCTGAGGGGCAGGAACGAGAGGAGCGTGTCGGAGGGGCCCACGGGCACGGCCTCGATGGCGCCCTCGCAGTTGCTCAGGATGTTGCCGTGGGTGAGGCGCACGCCCTTGGGCTCCCCCGTGGTGCCCGAGGTGTACTGGAGCGTGGCGAGGGTGGCGCGCGTGAGGCGCCCCACGCGGCGCTCCACCTCATCGGCGGGGAGGTCGCCGCCCGCCACCGCGCCCTCGCCGAGCGCCTCGAGCGCCTCGAGGGTGAGCACCCTGAGCGCCCCCTCCGCCGCCGGGCGCGGCGGGCGCTCGGGGAGCCCCGAGAGCAAAAAGGAGACGCTCAGGGCGGCGGGGGCGGGGGGGTTGGGGCTGGCGGCGCGCCCGTCGAGGGTGACGACCCAGCGGAGGTCGGGCAGGTAGTCGCGGAGCGAGAGCGCGACCTCGAGGCGCTCCTCGCCGGCCAAGAACAGGCCCTCGCAGGCGCTGTCGCGGAGCACGTAGATGAGCTCCTCCTGCGAGCACGCCTCATAGACGGGCACGTTGACCGCCCCCGCCGAGAGCGCCCCGAGGTCCGCGAGCGTCCACTCGGGCGAGCTCGGCGCCCACACCCCCACGCGCCCGCCCTCCGCCACCCCCAGCGCCGCCAGCCCCGCCGCCGTGGCGCGGGCGCGCAGCGCCACCTGCGACCAGGTGAGGGGGCGCCAGTGCAGCCCCCGCTTGCCGTAGACGAGGGGCCTGCTCTGCCAGCGCCGCGCCTGCGCGTAGAAGAGGGCGGGGATCGAGGGCCAGCTGTTCATCTCACCCTCTCACCCCCCTCACGCCGCCCGAGGGCTTACTTCACGCTGACTTCTTACTTCACTGCCCGAGGAGCGACAGGGCGATCTGGGGCTGCTGGTTGGCCTGCGCCAGGATCGACACGCCCGCCTGCTGGATGATCTGGTTGCGCGAGAGGTTGGCCGTCTCGGTGGCGAAGTCCGCGTCGAGGATGCGGCTGCGCGAGGCGGAGAGGTTCTCGCTGTTGGTGGTGAGGTTGTTGATGGTGGACTCGAGGCGGTTCTGGATCGCGCCGAGGCTCGCGCGCTGCGCCGAGATCTGCTCGATGGCGAGGTCGATGACCTCGATGGAGAGGACCGAGCCGGCGCGGGTGGAGATGTCCACCGTGTTCACCGAGAAGTCGCTGCTCACGCCAAAGATCGCCTGCCCGCTCTCGCCGCCGTCGCGGCGGGTGACGCCCATCGCCTGGTTCGAGTCAGTGCCGAAGGTGATGTCCACCTGCTTGTTGGACTGCAGGGTGATCTGGCCGCCGAAGCAGGCGTGGAGGCTGTTGCCGGTCACGAAAGCGCTGTAGGTGCTAGCGATGAAGGCGGCATTGTTCGCGAAGGCTGCGATGTTGTTGCTGGCGTCCGAGATGTTCCTGGCGGCACCGTTCACGCCGACAAAATCACCGTTGAGGAGGCCGGTCACGTCGCGCACCGTGCTCGACGAGAGCACGATGTCGATGTTGCGCCCGTCGGCGGCGGTGAGCACGAGCTGGCTCTTGTCGTCGAGGCGCGCGAGCACGCCGGTCTCGTCGACGGCGGCGTTGATGGCGTCCACGAGGCTGTTGTCGGAGTCGTTCTGCAGCACCTGGAAGCCGGCGATCTTGAAGCCGTTGATGACGAAGAAATCCGTCTCGGTCAGGGTACCGCCGTTGATGGCGCCGTTGTAGGCGTGGCCGCCGGGGAGGGCGTTGCCGGCGGAGCCGATGGTGGTCTCGCCCACGATGGCGCGCACGCCGGTGAACTCGTAGGCGTCGTTGATGGCGGCGGCCTTGGCGATGGCGGAGCGGTCCTTGTTGAAGGTGGACACGGTGTCATCGGAGACCACGGGCTGGCGGATCTCGGTGGTCTTGTAGGTGTCGGGCCCGATCTGGGTGCCGATGTTGAAGGTGCCGAGGGCGATGTTGGCGTTGGTGCCAAAGAAGGACTCACGGCGCATCTGGCGCGAGAGCTGGGTGGCCTCGGCGCTGTCGATGCGGACCGTCAGCGTCTCGCCCACGTTGGCGCCCACCTGCAGGACGCTGTTGACGATGTCGCCGTTGAGGATCTTGTTGCCGTTGAACGAGGTGTTCATGGCGATGCGGTTGACCTCGTCCACCAGCTGCTGCACCTCCTCGTTGAGGGAGGCGCGGTCCTGGGGGTTGTTGTTGTCGGAGGCCGACTGCACCGCCAGCTCGCGGATGCGCTGGAGGAGGTTGGTGGTCTCGTTGAGCGCGCCCTCGGCGGTCTGCGCCAGCGAGATGCCGTCGTTGCTGTTGCGGACGGCCTGGTCGAGGCCGCGGATCTGCGCGGTCATGCGGTTGGTGATCGCGAGGCCGGCGGCGTCGTCGCGGGCGCTGTTGATGCGCAGGCCGGACGACAGGCGCTCGAAGGAGCGGCCGAGGGCGTTGCTCGAGTCGGTGAGCTTGCGGCGAGCGTTGATGGAGCTCGTATTAGTGTTAATAAACAGACCCATGGGTCATCTCCTCTGTGCGAGAAGGGCATCGCTGCCCGTGGGCGGTGGACTGGGGCTCTCCCGGTGTGGTCAGAGGCGTCCCCGCGTTGATCTACACGATAGTAGGTTTCACATTCGGGGGCGGTTGTAAATCCCCTCGTTGAAAGTTTGTGGTTTTTTTGGTGGGCTGTCCCCGCGCCCGGCCCTCCTGCGCGCCTCGCTGCGCGCCCCCTCCCTCACATCCTCAAGGTGCCGCCCTTGCCACGCCCGCCCCGCTCGCCCGCACCCCTCTGCGCGCCCCTCTGCGCGCCCCTCTGCGCGCCCCTCTGCGCGCTTCTCTGCGCGCTCCTCTGCGCCTGCTCCGCCCTCTTTGACCCCAGCGAGCCCCTCCGCGTCGCCCCTGACGCGGCGCCCGACGCCACGCTCAGCGCGCCACCCGACGCCGCGCCCTCAGACGCCGCGCCCTCAGACGCCGCGCCCCCAGACGCCGCGCCCCC